>JAIOQF010000379.1 GCA_021413535.1 Verrucomicrobiota bacterium | reverse complement strand
CTGCGGGTTTAAGCGACAAGATTTTGACATGGCATCAGGAAAGTCTTCCCAATAGAACACGGCAAATCTTTCGATAATAGAGACGTCGAGAGTCCGGCCAGTCGAGTCTTTCTCGCGGTAATCGGAGTCAGCGAATAGGTAGTCCTGAACGTGCCTGAAATGTTTGAGGAGTTTCTACCTCACTGCCGACCGCAAAGTCTGGAGGGTTTCGATGACCTCCATGTCTATGAGCAGTCAGTATTCCATTCAGGAGGCGGATGGTTCGTCTTCGACGAACATGCGCTCGGCATCCTCAATCGTCACCCATTTGCCAGGAGTCTCGTCGTCTATTTTTTTTCGCGAGCTTGCGTTTGAAGCTCGGATCAAGGTTGCTGTTGAGTGGAACGATGTAAGCTGCCAGATGCCGTCTTTCTTCAGGCGACATGAGCGCGATTTCATTTAAGCGCCATTCGGGGCAGTCCTCGAAATCGCACAAATGACTTAATGTCGGAGAAACTGGGTCAGGCTTGAATGGCACCGTAATATGGCCTCAAGCAGCGTGAGTGGCATCGTCTTATGGGCCATAGGAGCGGGGAAAAGCGGGGCAGTGTGCAAAAACTTGACTAAATAACAGCATGCCCGCCGCAGAAAAAATCAGCGTTCGCCGTGCGGTTGAGTGCGTAATTTTCTGACCACTTTCGCGGCGAAGGCACCATCGAATCCATCCTGCCACGGCAGGGTGGATTTAATTTCGGCGATTTTGAATTCTTGATGATCGCGCAGGACTGATTCGACCAATTTTTCGTTTTCTTCCGGGTCGATGCTGCAAGTGCTATAAACGAGTGTGCCGCCCGGCTTGAGCAAGGGCAGGGTGGCGCGCAGGATTTGTGACTGCACCTTTGTCATCTCCGCAAACACTTCTGGTTTGATGCGCCAGCGCACGTCAATGCGTCGGCGCATGACGCCGGTGTTGCTGCACGGGACATCCAGTAGAATACGGTCGAAGTGGAGCGCGCCCCAGGGAGGAGTGCCCTTTGCTTTGATCCAGTCGAGTTCATAGGTGCGCGCGATGGCCACTCTCATGCGGCGGAGATTTTCCTGGAGACGGGGAAGGCGGCGCGGTGAGGAATCGCAGGCGATGATGCGACCTTCGTTGTTCATGAGCTGGGCGATGAGCGCGGTCTTTCCGCCGGGAGCAGCGCAGGCGTCCAGCACCGTTTCGCCGGGAAGTGGTGCCAGCAATTCGCAAGCGATGGCGGTGCTGGGATCTTGCACATAGCATTTTCCCTTGGCGAGAGCTTCGCGCGGCGGCTGCTCCACGCGGTAGAATCCTGGGCGATCAATGGCGTGAAAGCGGCGGAGGTTGTCGGCCGTGGGCTGCTCCGGGTGAAGGCTATTGATGCGGATATGAATGGGAGCAGGCTGCTGATTCCATTCGCACAAAGTCGCGGCGGTCTCTGCCCCGAACTGTTCCGTCCAGCGTTGGACGAGCCACTCGGGGTGCGAGTGACGAATGTGAAGCGGAAGTTGGGGCAGGGCATTGAGGAGGTCAGCTTGTTCGCGTTGGGCGCGGCGGAGCACGGCGTTGACGAGAGCGCCGGCATGCGGTGCCAACTTCACGGTTTCATTGACCGTGGCATAATCCGGCAGGCCCAAGATGAGAAGCTGGGCCAGACCGAGGCGCACGATCCAATGGAGATCATGATCCAGCTTGGCTCCATCACACAAAATGTTTATCCAATGATCGAGCAGAGCCCGATGACGCAGCACGGTGTAGACCAAGTTTTGCAGCAATGCGGCATCGCGCGGATCTAAATCGTGTTCGCGCGCGAGACGGGAGACGATGTCGGCGGCGAAGGCTTCACCGTGGTTCCATTCAATCAGGGTATCGAGGGCGAGTTGTCGTGCGGGTTGATTCACGCATGCAGCATGTAGCGCGGTGGCTTTGCTGCAAACGATCTTGCGCGGGGATGATTATGTTCTTTGGCTGGGAATTTTAGAACAATACCAACAGGAGAAATCTCACACAAAGGCACGAAGCGGGGTTCACGCGTGATTTTTTGGACTGCGGCGGGAAGCTCCCGGCGCCACGCCGCTTTCGAGGACGCTATGACGGCCATTTGCAGGATGAGGAAAACGGTGCGGTTGAGCTTGCTTGAATAGAGCATTTTCAAAAATAACGTAGCCGCATCTCGCAAGAGTTCGGGAAGAAACCATGGCAGCCAACGAAGCACGCATTTTCCCCGCGTTCTCACGAACGCAGCTACGAAATTATATAAACTGCCCTAGCTCGCGAAAGCGGTGTCGCGCCCAAGGCTTGCCACCGCAGTCCAAAATTTATGCTGGTGTAGAGTTGCTCTTGGCGGAAAGCAGCTGGGCCATCAGCCCGCTGTTCTCGGGAAGCAACGTCAGATGCGCGCCGCTGCCGAGAATTTTTTGCGCCTCGAGAATTTCGAAGAGGGCATCGGCCACTTGTTTGTCCTCGGAGATGCGCTGGAGAGCGTCACCGACGATCTGGGGCCGGATCGCCGCAGCTTTGGCAAACTCAACGGCGGCTTCGCGCTCGGCGGTGCTGGTGATGATGCTCACTTGATTCACGCCGTCCTGGGTGATGGCGGAAGTTACCTGGCGCAGTCGATTGACGACCTTGCTCTCGATCTGGCGGATCATGCCGGCATCGCGGAAGTGAACCTTGCGAATGTAAACGGAGCCAAGTTTGTAACCCCATTCATGTGATTTGGGTGAGACCTCGCCGCGCACGGTGTCGCTCATGGCGTGCCGGTTGATGAGCATGTTGCTCAAGGGAAGATTGCTCAGGCAGCGCACGGTGGAGTTGCTGACGTTCGCGCTGAGTGATCCGCGCGGGTCGGTGTTCTTGAAGAGAAACGCCACGGGATCACTGATGAACATTTCGTGCCAGATGCCGATGCCCATGGGCGCGCCCTCTTCCGAATTGACGGGCTGGCTGCGAAGATATTCCTGGTCGAGTCGAAGGTCGACCACATAGCATTTCCCCAGCAAGTTCATGATGAGAGCGGCTGGACCGATCTTGAACAACAGGAAGTGGAGGCCCGGTTCATCGAGGATCGCCCACACCTTTCCGAACAGCACATAGACATTGGCCCGGCGCTCGTGAACGATGGTATACAAGCCAAAGAGCCGGGCGATGGCCAGAAGCAGGGGGACGGCGACGATGCTGCCGAAAAGGGTCATGAAAAAAGCGATGGAGAAATCGGAAGTCATGGCTTGGTCTCCATAAAGGTTTGCTGCGCCCGTCCCAGCAGGCCCAGGCGGACATTGCGCACGTAGGCGTGCAGCGCTCCGGGTCCGAGTGATTTCAAATCCTGCAACTGGGTGGCGAGACTCACCAGCGGTTCGACTTCGGCCTCGGCTTTGAGGGTTTCGATTTCCACGGCGCGCCGGGATTGCACGATCTTCTGATCCGCAGAAGCCTGGGCCAGGCTGATGCTGGATGAGACTTCATTGTAGGCGGTGTTGATGGCTGCCAGCGCGGATTCGACTTCCACTGGCGGATCAATGCCTGTGATCAGCGTGGCATCCAAAACCACGCCGTAGCGTCCGGCAGAGGACTGACATTCTGTGTCCATGTGTTCATTCAAATCGCGCAGATTTTTTCGCAGATCATTGATCGAGATGCCGGTGGCGACAGGCGGCGCCATGGTGGAATCTGCATCCTGTTCCGCGTGAGGCGCCTCGAAGTTTGCAATGCGCTCCCGCAGCACGGAGACGAAGTAGCCCATGACATGCGCATACGGATTTTTAATGCCGAAGAGGAAAGCGTAGAGATTGCGATCAGAGACGCGGAAACGGATTTGTCCTGTGAGTCCGGTGTTGAGCTGGTCCTTGGTCACGGCATCGAGCATGGTGCCGTTGTTGTTGGCCGAATGATCCTCGGGATCCCAGGCCATGTTCACCGTGCTGGTGGCGATGGATATTTTGTAAACTTTTTCCCAGGGCCATTTGAAATAAGGACCGCCCGGCATGATGACCCGCATCTGCGGATAGGCGTAGCGCTTCCGTTGGTCTTCGCTGAGCTTTTCCGAAACTGGATCGTCCAGTGTGGTGAGATCGCCCATGCGTGCTGCACGACCGAAGCAGGTTTTAACCGCGCGTTCATTTTGGTCCACCGTGTAGAACCCCGTAAGTAGGGATCTGATGAGAAACCACGCAAGAAAACCAAAGGCTCCGCCGATTAAGATGGACATGAGGGCAGGGGATGAGGACGATCAGATTATGGCGAGCACTTGGCTGAAGTGAACATCAGGAAACGGCCTCAGGCAAGGTGCCCCGGCCGATGCCGCGATACTGGAATCCGTAGGCGAGTGCGGCACTGGGATCGAGCAGATTGCGTCCGTCGAAAATCAGCGGCGTGTGCATGGCATCACGCAGCTCGGTGAGATCAATGGCGGCAAACTCGGGCCATTCGGTGGCGATGATGAGGGCTTCCGCGCCCCGGGCAGCTTCGAGGGGTGACTCGGCGAGTGTGACGCTGGCGGCGAGAGGGAGTTCCTTGAATTTTTCCATGGCCTTGGGGTCATAGACGGTGACATTGGCGCCGTCTTTGACGAGGGCTTCCACGATGTTCACCGCGACGCTGGAGCGCACGTCATCTGTATTTGGTTTGAAGCTGAGGCCCCAGACGGCGATTTTTTTCTCTTTGAAGAGCCAGAGTGCTTCGCGGATGGAATCGAGGAAGCGGGTGAACTGGCGGGTATTGATGTTCTGAACTTCCTTCAGCAGATGGAAGGGCTTGCCGAACTGGTCGGCGATGGCGATGAAGGCGGCGATGTCCTTGGGGAAGCAGGAGCCACCGTAGCCGAGTCCGGCGTTGAGGAAGCTGCGGCCGATGCGCTTGTCCATGCCGATGCCTTCCGCGACTTTCTCGACGTCAGCACCGGCGATTTCGCAAAGCTCGGAGATGGCGTTGATGTAGGAAATTTTGAGCGCGAGGAAGCTGTTGGCGGCGTGCTTGATGAGTTCAGCGCTGTTGATGTCCGTGATGAGCACGGGAGCCACAAACGGTTCGTAGACTTTTTGCATCACGGCGAGAGCGCGGTCGCTGTTGCCGCCGATGACGATGCGGTCGGGGTGCATAAGGTCTTCCACGGCGCTGCCCTCGCGGAGGAATTCGGGATTGCTCACGACATCGAACTCGACGCCGGGCTTGGCATAGCGGCGGATGGTCTGGGCGACGCGGTCGCCCGTTTTGACAGGCACGGTGCTTTTATCCACGATGACGCGGTAGCTGTCGAGACAGACGGCGATTTCGCGCGCGACTTTTTCGATGAAGCTGAGGTCGACGCTGCCGTCGTCCTGGGGCGGGGTGGGCACAGCGATGAAGATGACCTCGCCGTGATCCACGCCTTCGCTGGTGCTGGTGGTGAACTGGAGGCGCTTGGAGACGACGTTCTTGCGAACGATGGGCTCCAGGCCCGGCTCATAAATGGGGATCTTTCCGGCGAGCAGGCTGTCGATTTTTTTCTGGTTGTTGTCCACGCACATGACGTGGTGGCCGATTTCGGCAAAACACGCGCCCGTGGTGAGTCCGACGTAACCAGAACCGATGATGGTGAGTTTCATGCAGCTTGAAAAATATTCAGGGATTGAAGGTGAAACTAAAGCTGAGACTGCTGCGATACTCAAGTGGTAACCGCTGGTGTGGAACCGCTGGTCGTGGATTGCGCACTAGCTGGCGATGGGCCATGCTGGCGGAGTCGGGCGCATCACCAATCGAGCGCTACAGAACGCCAAACTGAGAAACTACTTTCGTAAAATCTTTAACCATGTCCGATTCTTCTTGCCCGCCGCCTGTCCGTTGGCAAATCGGTGCGCGCATCGCAGTTCTGGGTAGCGTCGCAATTGCCTGGGTGCGGTGGCACGATGAGTGGCCATTTCAAAAGCGAAACCTCATCACCTATGAGATCGCGTGCGTCACCATTCTGGCATTGACGATCTGGTGGCTGTTCCTTTCACGTGCGTCATGGCGTTTTCGATTGCGAATAGTCGCAGCGTCCCTTGGTCTATGCGTGCTGGCTGGCACACTGGTGCGGCTGCGCGGTATGAGCGGAGATATGACGCCTCTCTTGGAATGGCGCTGGTCAAAATCGATAACTTCACAACCCGTGACCCAACCGACCGCAGTGACACTGGCGATTCCTCACGCTGATTTCCCTCAGTTTCGTGGTCCAGATCGCACCGGTGTGCTGGCGGGTCCGAAGCTGGACAGCGATTGGACGCGCCATCCTCCGCAACTGCTCTGGCGTAAGAGCATCGGTGCTGGCTGGTCGGGATTTGTCGTGGTGGGCGATCTCTGCATCACTCAAGCGCAGCGCGATGAAAGCGAATGCGTTTCCGCTTTCGCACTCACTACAGGTGAGCCGCGCTGGGTGCATCGTGATCCCGTGCGCTATCAAACCCTGATCGGCGGCGAGGGGCCGCGCGCGACGCCGACCGTGTCCGGCAATCGAGTTTACACGCTCGGATCCACTGGCCTCTTGAATTGCCTCGACCTCAAGACGGGCGACTGCGTGTGGTCGAAGGATACGGTGTCGGCGGTGAACGGCAGAGCGCCGGAGTGGGGCGCGGCAAGTTCACCGTTGATCGTCGATGATCTGGTGATCGTGCATGGTGGCGAGCAAGGCACGCACTCGCTGGTGGCATTTCGCTTGAGTGACGGCGTCGTCGCTTGGAAGGCAGGCCCGAAATCGAGCTACTCCACTCCAATCTTCGCCACACTGGCAGGCGTGCCGCAGATCATCGCCATGAATGATCGCAGTGTGTCAGCGCACGATCCTAAAACGGGCAACACTTTGTGGCAGCGACCCTTTGGCAATGGCAACGTGCACTGCGCATCGCCGCTCGTCATCGGTGATGATCGCGTGTTGATCTCCAGCGGCTATGGCGTGGGCGCGGAATTATTTAAACTGACGCGCAGTGCGGAGGGCCTGAATGTCGAGAGCTTGTGGCAATCGACGCGAATGAAAGCGAAGTTCGCGCATTTCTACACGCGTGATGGCTGCATCTTTGGGCTTGATGATGGCATCCTCGCCGGAGCAGATTTGCGAGACGGATCGAAGTTATGGCGTGACGGACGTTATGGGCATGGTCAGGGAATCGTCGTTGGTGATTATTATCTGCTCATGGCAGAGTCCGGCGATCTCGTGCTGCTGCGCCCGACACGCGAAGCCCCGAACGAACTCACCCGCATCACGGTCTTTCAATCAAAGACCTGGAACCCCATCGCGCTCAGTGGTGATTTGCTGATCGTGCGGAATGATCGCGAAGCGGCATGTCTGCGGCTTGAGATTGCGCGCTAGATATCAGTCTCAGGGGCATAATCTTCACGTGCGGTTATTGTTAGTGTCTGGCCAACCACCTCTCAACCTCATCTTGGCATTTCGGACAGTAGGTGATTTTGGTGGCTTTCGGATAGGTGTCACTTCGATGCAGCGAATGATAAACGTTGATCGAATTTGGGTATTTGTGCAAAACGCGGCCGAACGCGACTGTGGGATCAATAATAGGCCACGGCTCGCGATACTGGAATCCGTTAACCGCTACCAAAGGAATCCGGTGACGTGCGCAAAGCTCCTTTCCGGGAGATATACTAATCGTCGGTTTGTCGCCAGAGTTGATGCAACATGCCAAAAGCAGCATCGAAAGAAAAACCGGAAGCGAGGCGGCGGAGTAATTGGGAATTCATTATTGTTTCAGCGGATAGCGTGAAAGACGCCTAACGACCCAAGCTCAGCGACCCAGCCCACGAGGGCGTTCGATTGCAACCGCAGCGCGATGGCCGGGTTCGCTGCAGCGCATGGTTAGCCGTCATCATTCGATCCTCTCAACAAACTCTCGCACACTCGGTGCGACGACCGTGTCCGTCTGCAAACGGTGATCCCAATAGAGAACTGCACCTCCAGAATGCCGAAGGAAGAAATTCCCGTCCAGATCAACGCCAATGATGCTGACTTGTTTACCACGCCACCACGGCGCATCCAGTGGCCTCATGTCTGCGTCACGGACAAGCAATGCAATCGTCAACGTCCGCCCATCGTGTCGAAACGTCCGGCGCAGGAAAAGCTGAGTCTGTGCTCGGTCAATTGCTTGGATTTGCTCCATCACGGCTAACAGTTGGATCACCGACAAAAATGTGTGTTTGTGTCAGTTCGGCTTTATATGCGACATTTTTGTGCGTTTTGCCATGCATTTTTGCCTTGCTGTTTGTGATCCCTCGGATTCCGCTGCAAAACACACAGAAATGCAGCATATCTCGCGCCTATGCGTGAAAGCGAACATCTATGTAAGGGTGTTGCTTTTATGGTCACGCAAGAAGCTGCCTGCGCTTTTCAGCTCGTTCTTTCTTGGCAAAATGCGCGCAGCTTCGCTAAACTTCGGACGTGTCTGATGAACCGACAGGCTCTGATCGTGCCGCATTAATCCGGCCATCCTACTGGCTCACCCGCTTCCTGCTGCTGCGGCTGCTGGGGGTGGTTTATCTCACTGCCTTCCTCGTGGCGGCGAATCAGAACGTGGCCTTGATCGGCCACAACGGTCTGCTGCCGGCCGATGTTTTTCTGCACCGCGTGGAGCAATACTTCGGTTCGTCGAGCAAGGCTTTCTCCGAACTGCCTTCGCTGTTCTGGTGGAAGCTGTCCGATCAATCGCTGACGATCACTGCCTGGATCGGTGTCGTGCTCTCAGCGATTGTGGTCTGCGGCTATGCGAACTCAATCATCACGCTGCTGCTCTGGGCGCTCTATATGTCGTTCGTTCATGTCGGGCAGCTCTGGTATTCCTATGGATGGGAGACGCAGTTGCTGGAGACGGGTTTTCTCGCGGTGTTTCTCTGTCCGCTGCTGGATGCGCGACCCTTCGCGCGCAGTGCGCCGCCGGTGACGGTGCTCTGGCTCTATCGCTGGTTGATTTTTCGCATCATGATCGGCGCCGGTCTGATTAAGCTTAGGGGCGACTCCTGCTGGACGGATCTGACGGCACTCTATTATCACTACGAAACGCAGCCAGTGCCGAACCCGCTGAGCCGCTTGCTGCATTTTGCACCGCACTGGTTCCAAAAATTCGGCGTAGCATGGAATCACTTCATCGAACTCATCGTGCCTTGGTTCGGATTCTGGCCGAAGCACGCGCGCAACATCGCTGGCTTGCTCATGGCCAGTTTCCAAGTCGTCCTGATCTTCAGCGGCAATCTTTCCTTCCTCAACTGGCTGACGCTCGTGCCCTGCCTGGCATGCGTCGACGATTCCATCTGGCGGCGAGTGCTGCCGAAATTCCTCGTGCGCGCCGCAGAGCGGGCTGAAGTGGAACAGAAGCCGTCGCGCATGCCGGAAATCGCCGGAGGTCTTTTCGCCGTGGTGGTGGCGGTGCTCAGCATTGAGCCGGTAAAAAATCTTTTCTCGCCGGGACAGGTCATGAACGGCTCATTCGATTCGCTCCACTTGGTCAATACTTATGGCGCTTTCGGCACTGTCGGACGCGAGCGCTACGAGATCATCTTTGAAGGCACGGATGATCCGGTGGCCTTCGATTTTTCCGAATGGCGCGCTTATGAATTTAAAGTGAAGCCCGGTGATCCGAAGCGTCGTCCGGCGATCATCACGCCTTATCATCACCGACTGGACTGGCAAATCTGGTTTGCCGCCATTCCCGCGCGTCACTACGATCTCAACACGCTGCCCACCCCGGGACAATATCCGTGGACGGTTCATTTCGTCTGGAAACTTCTGCAAAATGATCCCGCTGTCCTCGGGCTTCTCGCGAATAATCCGTTCCCGAATGCACCGCCGAAAAATGTTCGCGCGATTCTCTATCGCTATCACTTTGCGCCACTCGGAAACAAGGACGGTGATTGGTGGATCCGGGAAAAGGTTGGCGAATGGCTCCCGCCGCTGTCGCTGATTCATCCGGATTTGAACCGGTTCTTGGAGGTCGGTGGCCTCATCAAGCCGGAAAAACCGTAATTTCCGGTTCTCCTCAGAGTCTAAAAAATCTCACTTTTGGCAATTTCCATGATTGCCAAACTCTCGTCTTGCGGATATTTAAGTAGTGTTTACTTAATTCTCTAATAATTCTCGATCCTTCCAATCGGCTCTCCCGCCATGCCATGACTCCCATTTTCGCCAACCGGATCACGGACGTTACCACTTTCCCTGGCAACGCGGTGATGAGTTTGCGCCACTGGTTGTCGAATGTGCTTTTTCTTCATCTCGACCTCTGGCCCTGGGGTTCGGTCGCCGCCATGCCCACGCGAGCCCTCACGGTGCGCGGCCTCGGTAGAAAATCACCGGATGACACACCACCGGAACCTCCGGATACCAGAGGGGAGCACTCTTTCCAACACGAGACGGTGTTGCTGCACGAATCACTCGCCTTTCTCCAGCCTGCGCCGGGAAAAATATTTATCGATGCCACCTTGGGCGGC
>JAIOQF010000378.1 GCA_021413535.1 Verrucomicrobiota bacterium | reverse complement strand
AGCCGCTGAATGTTCTCAATCTCATGATCGAGGCTCGCACCGCTGACAACCGTCAGCTTCTTCAATGCCAGCAGTCTAACATGAATACCCAGCAATGTCTGCTCGATTTCGTCTTGGAGAAGATGGATCATCTTCTTGCGATCTTCTTCATCAGTCGACAAAACCTTGCGGGCCACATCCTGCAATTGTTTTTCCAACAGCAGTGAATCCTTCAGTAATTGACAGAAAGCAAACTCACTGGTGTTGAGTGCCGTCTCCGCAGCCTGGCGACAGCTGATTTGCTCGTGCAGATTTATTTCGGAATCGGCGAGTTCACTCGTGCGTTGCTCCAGTGTCGCAGTCGCCTCTTGAAGCTGTCTGGCGGTTTTCAAAGCCGCATCATGAGTTTTTTCAATGGGCGTAATGGCCTCGGTAAAGAAATCGGTCGCCTGAGTGCTCACGTCCTCGCGCATGGCGGACGAGGATTCCGGCGAGACCAAAACCGCGAGAGCCGTCTCGTGAATCTTGGCAAGATCCAGCGTCTCCAAACCGATCTCCAAGGCTCGTCGGCCGAGGTCTCGCGCCGACACCATGGTTAATGGTGAGCTTTGCGCCAGATGGGCGCGCAACGCTATCAAGTAAAGCGCTGGCAAGTCGTTCAACATTGTTTTCATTCAGGTTTATGGGCAACTGGCTATCGTCCGGCGTAAATATCAGATCAGCACCGCCCTCGTTCCATGGGGTGAAACCCCACCCACACTTTCGCGCAATAACCGAACCCGTCACCCTTGCCAGTCGATTAATACGCGCTGTTCGTGCGAATCACTCTGTCCGGATCCAGGGGTTTGGTTGTGATTTCCGAATCGCCTTCAGCAGGAACCTTCCTCGCCACATGAATGGAAGCGCCAGTGAGTTCGTTCAGCGCACGCTTCCTAATCAGATCAGGTTGTTCACCGTCTTGATTTTGCTCTTCCGTATTAATCGCATGTTGGAGCAGAAGTCGGGCAGTTGCGACTCCGACCGCAGCTCCATCTTCCGTAACTTTAATTGTTGGTGTGGTGTTCATGGGCATGATCCTGCTATGAAATTCTCAGGGAATCCATGGGGTGAAACCCTGCCTTTACCAAAGAGTCTGCTCAGAAGTTTTAATAGGGTTACACCCCATGGCTGAAGTTTTCCGGACTCCCTATTCTGCAATCCATGAAACGAAACATCATGCTACCTGTAAACCAAACCCACATCATCAATCCAACCAACCAAACTAATATGAAAATCCATTCCATCACCAAGGTATCTGCTACGAAGCTAGCCCTCTGCGCGGCCATCTCCCTGTTCGCATCAAATGCGATGTCAGCGGAAAAGGACACTCTCGACGCCACCGACGTCGCCTTCGTCAAACACGCCGCAGCCTCCGGCATGGCTGAGGTCAGGGTCGCAGGACTTGGCGTGCAGAAAGCCGACAACACGGAAGTGAAAACCTTCGCCGAGATGCTGGTGACAGACCACACCCAGGTCAACACCGACCTTAAAAAGCTGGCATCAACCAAGGGCGTGGAACTTTCCGCTGTCATCGAACCCGATCATGCTGCCGCATTCCAGGCCTTGGAAAAGTTCAGCGGCCCGGAATTCGACAAGCAATTCCTCGCAGGCATTATCAGCGACCACAAGACATGCATCAGCAGTTTTGAGGACGCATCAAAAAATGCCAAGGACGGCGATGTGAAGGCGTTTGCGGACAAGATGATCCCAACGCTAAAGGCTCATCAGGCCAAGGCTGAGGAGCTCAGCGCCAAGTAAACTGCCAGCAACGCGTTCATCACGCATTCCAGCCCAAAACAAAAATGACTGGTGACATACCGGTCTGGCTGTGACAGTCGAGGCAGATTGCTGCGCGACTGTCACAGCTTTTTTAAACATGATGAGACTAACATTGGGATAGTCCCGGACAAATAAAAAGAATTGAAGGGACAGTCGAGCGCGCCCCGGGCCGACTGATGATCAATGTAATTATTTTCTAACAATAGGCCATTTAATCAAATTCAACCGGGCAGGGTTACACCCCATAGTAGTTTTTAAGCTCCCCCGCTTAGATTGAGGATGGGCCGAGCATGTCGCCATGCAGGCTCTGCAAATTAAAACTCAATAATCAAAACACACACACATCTATTATGATCGCACTAATAGCTCCACCCATGTTCGCCGCCGCAGGTTACTCATTGTTGTATATGCTCGGTGGCGGAGGCCTTGGCGTCGCCATTCTCATCTTCATCGTGGCAAAAATGATGGGCAAATGAATCTTGTTGCATGAACTTGGATTCAGTTCTCCGGTGCTGGCTGTCGGACATTCAACGAAGATTCATCTGACAACTTCTTCATTGACCTTCGCCCCAACATGCCAACCAACGATTCCTCGCAAGTGACGGAGGCACCGCAGGCACCGTCAAATATTCCAGTCGACCCTAATGTGACTCCACCCCAGCGCTTGGAGCTTCACATTCCGCTGGTCACCTACCTTGGCGTCTTTGCCGCACTACTATCTGCTTACGCGATTTACATGCTGTGGCCCTTGCTGCTCCTGGTATTTCTCGCCCTCTTCCTGGCGGTAACGCTGCACGCCATTGTCGACTGGCTGGATTCCAAAAAAATAAAGCACTGGGTCAGTCTGCTCATGGTCGTCGGAGGTCTGCTGGTAGTTCTCGGTGTCGGCCTGTCACTTATCCTCCCGGCTTTACTCGATCAAATGGCGGCGTTGAGCAAGAATTTGCCGAAACTCCGGGATGATGCGCTCAATCTCCTGCCAGTCGGCGGCGGTATCCGCCAAGGAATCGAACACATGTTGGAAAGCGCGAATTCGACCGAAGCCAATACCTGGCTCAGTCATTTCATGTCAGCGGGTGGCATGGCGCTCGGTGGAATCTCGCAGATTGTGCTCTTGCTGGTGATTGCCCTGTATCTGCTGGTTGACGGCAGCAAGACTTACGACTGGCTGCTGGCATTTTTTTCGCCCTTGAACCGGAGAAAGATGCACACCACAGCTGATGAAATTTCGAAGGTGATCTTCGGGTATATCT
>JAIOQF010000063.1 GCA_021413535.1 Verrucomicrobiota bacterium | reverse complement strand
CGTCCACTGGTGCTCGGCGGACTGCGGTCTTTTCAAGACAGTCGCCAAAGGCGCACTGCGACCCAAATCACCTTTCGCAGGGCGGCTCGATCTCTTCGTCACCTGCGATGTCGTCTTTATCAAATCAGGCAAATCGGATTTGCACACGCTCAAGGAGGCGCATCTCACCAGGCTCCGTCCGCACCTGCGCGACAGTTACGCGCGCGTTCTGGCCGCAGCCTATTTCTGCAAACTGATCGAAATGGTGGCGGAGCGCGAAACACCGCTCGGCAGCGTGTATGAGCTGCTCCACCTGGCGCTGGATCATCTCGATGCCCACGAGCCATCAGAGAAACTCATCAGCCGTTTCGAGAACCGCTTGTGCGGGGAACTCGGGCTCGGCGCAGCCAGAACCGGTGGTGCCGCCCTGTTGCATGATTATTTTCACCGTCCCCTGCCGCCCCAGCGCGAGGAGTTGCTAAAACAGCTCAAATCCTGAGCGCGAGAGATGTGCCGCAGTCGTAATATTTACTTGAAGCAGGCTCAGTCTTGGATTGTTTGAACACCCCGATTTCCACTTCCGTCACTAGCAACATGCCACCGGACTCCACATCCTCAGCCAGCGGCGACGCAATGCATAACGCGGTGGCCAACCTGCGCGAAGCCCGGCTCACTGCTAAAAATAATCCTGTCGACCGGCAGCGCTTAATATCCGCGCTGGAATCACTCGCCGAACTTCACAGCACGACAGGTGATTTTGAAAAAGCCGAGTCCCATTATCTCGAAGCCATCCAGATCGCAGAAGACTCCCGCGTGTCTGGGGCGCGCCTGGCCAAATTGTGCAGCGCACTCGGCACGCTCTATGATTTCAACCATCGGGAAGACCAAGCCGTCACGTTATACGAACGGGCCATCGCCCTCTACGAAGGCCTGAACCCGCCTCAATCCGAAGCGGCGGTGGAACTGCACAACAACCTCGCGATGATTTACAAGAGCCTGGGTCGCCGTCCACTGGCGGAGCAGCACTACCTCATTGCGCTGGAGACCCTGGAAAACCTTTTTGGCCGGAACCACGAACGTGTGGCCGCAGTCTATAACAATCTCGGCAGCCTCTATTACACCACGGGTCATCCCAGCCAAGCCAAGGACATGCACCGCGAGGCTCTCGAAATCCGGCAGAGTGTTTTAGGGCCTGATCACCCTGAAGTGGGCCAGAGCTGGTGCAACCTGGCAACTACTTGCTATGCCTTGGAAGATGACGCCGGCACGCGGGAAAATTATGAAAAGGGTCTGCGCATCATTGAGCAGAACCTTCCAGACACGGCAGCCAGTTACGAGCAGACCATGACGGATTACATCTCCGTGCTCGAATCTATCGGCGAAACCAAAAAGGCGGAAGTGTTGCGGAAGCGCATGAGGAATGCGCTGAAACGCCTCTGATCAGTAAATCATTTTATTGTCCGGTTCCGCGCTTTCGGTCATAGACGTCACCAGCAGAATCGGAATGGTTTGTCCGCCTTCGGATTTATAGGACATCGTGCCCTTCACCTTCACCCAGGTCATGTCTTTGAATTCAGGTGCCTTGTGCTCAAACTCCACGGGAATAGAGAAAGGACGCGCGTCAGCCGCGCAGCACTGCACGAGCATTCGGAAGATGCGCAGGCGCTTCCCGTCCGCGTTGTTGAGTTTCTCCGGCAGCACCTGCGCCGTGGTTTCGACCGGCTGACCCGCCAAAACGCTCTGCACTTCCTTGTCGCCGGCGGTGTAGTAAATCTCGGGGACTTCGAGCAGAAAACTGCCCTCCTTGTTTTGTGGCACCTGCGCTTTCAGATCCGCCAGCGTAAAGGCACCCAGGCTTTTCGGCTGCGCAGCTTCAGCAGGAGCGGAGTTTGTTGCCGCAACGGTCTCAGGCAGGCTGTCAGCGGCTTTTACTGGAATCTGAGCGGGGACTGTGGAGGAAACTTTATCGTCACTCTTCACACGGGAATACTGCTTGGCGCTCGAAGTGTCCGTGTAATTCTGCGCATAGACCCCCTTGTTCACCGCAGTGTGGGCGCTGAATCGGTCGGGCGACCGCATCGCGGCGTAGCTCACTGGAACGGCCAGAATAATGATCGCGATCAAGCGACCGACGGATCCGCTCTCCTCAAGAATGCCGTGCGCGTGACCATTCTCCACGTCATGATCATGCCCATGATGATCATGGTGGTCGTGAGAATGATCATGGCCGCAGCAGTCGCCATGCGCATGGGGTTCGGCAGAGGACTGCTGACCTACTTTATGATCGTGCTCATGATCGTGCTCGCAGCATTCCGCTTCCTTCGCACCCATCGTGGCCAGGTTGAACAAGCCTAGAACACAAAGGCCGATGCCCGCGACCAGCACCATCGGGCGGAACCATCCGTCGCGTGCCAGGTATTCACCATCGACCAGCCGCCCGCTGGCGTAGAAATAAAGCATGAGCCCGCCCCAGAGCAGCAGGAGCGTAACACTGAGAAGATGGATGCCGATGCGCGAAGTTTTCATGGCACGAATGCGGTTTTATTTCAATGGCAGCAAGGCCGCAAGCATGTTCCACCAAGGGCCGCTGAGCAAGCCGATCAGCACGAAGAGAGAAACGCCGAGCACCAGCACAAACTTGCGACGGAACACGGAAAGATACATGAATGTAAGTTTCACGTCGAACATTGGCCCAAAGACGAGGAATGCCAGCTTGGCCTTGAGCGAGAACGCGGCCATCGGCGCTGCGATGAACGCATCCGATGTGCTGCACAACGCCAGCGCGTAAGCCAAGCCCATCAATGTTGGCGTGGCCACCCACTCGTTGCCGGCCAGTTGCGCGAATTTCGTCTGATCCACCTGAGTTCCGAACCAGGCCGTGATGATCACGCCGATGGTAAAATACATGCCGGTATCAAGAAAGTCCCGCATCGAAGTGCGCATGGCGCGGGTGATCTTTCCATCGAAACCAAGCGGAGCTTCGTGATCGTGACCACCGTCCTCCGCGCGCTGCTCAATGCCATCAGCGACCGATGCACGCAAAATGTCAGATGGTTTCCGGCGCAACATGGCCAGTCCGACGATGACCGCGATGGTATAACCCAGCGAGAGCCGGGCGATGGTCATCGCGGGCCAAGAAAATCCCGCGATGGAATTAGCACCGCCAAACTCTCCGAATGCGGTCAATGTGCTGATGATGACCACTGGGTTGATGATCGGCGCGGCCAGCAGATACGTTATCGCACATGAGATCGGCAATCCCTTTTGCACTAGCCGTCGCACGACCGGCACTACGGCACATTCACAGACCGGAAACACTATTCCGAGAAAACCGGACACCAGCGTCGCCATGACTTTGTTTTTTGGGAGGACACGCTCAAGCATCCTGGCCGGCAGGAAGGCATCGATGAAACCGGAGATCATCGTTCCCACGAGAATAAACGGCGCGCCCTCCAGCCAGATGCTTAGAAAGGCCATCAAGACATCGCCATGGGCGCTGGGTGCAGGAAGTGTCATGCGAGTGAGCGCGTCCAATAACGTCCTCTACGCGCCGGTTCAAGCAGCAAACCTCACAAGAAGGCCGGCTTTTGAAAATAGAAGCAGCAGAAGCCTCAATGGCTGTTGTTTAAACAGCAGCCTCAGACAACGGCTCGCCATAAGGCAGATCATCCGGCAGTGGCACGAATTCCCGGACCCAGGCCCACAATTGCGAGAAGTCCTTGCCCACATCACCAGACTCCGGTGCTCTCGCCGACGCTGAGGTGCTCCTTGATCCAGTTGTTCTGCTGAACCTCGCGATGAAAAATTTCTTTCGGATCCTTCACGCCGCCGCGGGTGAGATATTTTCCCTCGGCCACTACGCCGACGCTGACCATGTCGTTGTGCTGCGGGATGTGCCAGAACCAGCCCTTGTCCTCAAGATAAGCGACCATGGTCTGACCTTCGTCGATGCCCGGTTCACGCTTCGATCCTTTGTAGTAAGTCCAGACCGCGACTTTGTTAAGATAGGGATCACGCATGCGCCAGCCCTGGCGGGTGGCGCTCCAAGCTTCTTTACCCGTGCAGTCGAGGGTAATCGGCGCGCGATACTCCGCAGTGCTGCCATCTTTATTTTTGGTCTGCACGCCAACCACTTTTCCATTTTCCCGGATCAGTTCCGTGACCGTCACTTCTTCCTTCACCTCTGCGCCTTTCTCGCGCGCATTGTCCAGCATCATCTGATCGAATTCAGAGCGCAGCACCTGCCAGGTCTGGGCGATGGTGTCCTTGTCGTAGCGGGTGTGAAAGTAAAACGGCGTGGAGCTTTTCCCTTCGGGCCGAACAAAGGCGACACTATATTTTTTTACGAAGTTCGACTTCTTCATCTTCGGAATCATCCCGATGCGTTTGAGCGGCTCATAGGTGAACGGAATGAGCGACTCGCCAATGTGAAACCGGGGGAACTTCTCGCGCTCGAGAATCAGAACCCGGTGACCGTATTCGGCGAGAATGGCTCCGGCACAACTGCCGGCGGGGCCGCCACCGATCAGAATGGCATCGTAAGTGTTAGAAGCAGGCATGGAGGTAAGAACTACATTTGTGAACTGGCAATTGAATGGATTACGTCCTAAAGGGAAGGCAGTATGCAGTAATTGCGATTTTTTTGCGAATCGAGACTTGCGGCCGATACTTTGAATCATTTCTTAAATCATGATCGAATGCCCGGGAAAATGTTGCACCCCGTCCACAGAATAACTTGTGCTGCAGCCCACTGTCCTAGGTCTGAACGCCTTGTCGCGGCTGGAGGGCTGATTGCGGTGCTCATTCTCCGTTTGCTATATTGCTACCGACTTCACGTGGATAGTGATGAACCGCAACATCTGCAACTGGCTTGGCAATGGTCACAGGGCTTGGTGGCATACCGCGATTTCTTCGACAACCACACTCCGCTGTTTCACATCCTGATGGCACCCATCATTGGATGGCTAGGTGAACGTTCGGACATCGTCAACTTGTCGAGATTGTTCATGATCCCGCTTTGTTTTCTCGCGCTCTGGACGGTCCGATGCCTCGGGCGGAGCCTCTTTTCCGAACGCGTTGGTCTGTGGGCCCCGATTCTCGCGGGTGCGCTGCCGAGGTATTTCTATCCTTCAATTGAGTTTCGCTCCGACAACCTCTGGGCGCCGTTGTGGTTGGTCTCCCTGGCGATTCTTCTAACTGGCCGCCCCTCGCTGATGCGTAGTTTCACCGCCGGGTTCTTTGCTGGACTCGCCGTCTCGATTTCGATGAAAACCGCATTGCTGCTCGGGTCGCTCGTCGGAGCGGCAGGCTTGGCACTCATCTTCGCGCATGGAACCTTGGCAAATCGCAATCTCCCCCGACTCGCGGCGCACTTGGCATCTGGCCTCGGAGGCTTGGCAATTTTGCCCTCAATGCTGGTCATCTACTTCACCCACCAAGGAGCACTCGCGCAATTGTATCAGTGTGTTTTTCTCCATAACATCCTGCCTGCGGACATCATTGTTCACACCCGTCCACCCTCCTGGACATGGCTCGCTGTTGCATTTCTCATCCTGGTCGTCGGCGCACATATGTTGTTTCGTAGTTGGGGATCGAACCCAAGATCATTCCGCCGAACCGTCCTCTTGCTGCACACAGGATTCGTCCTGGCGACCCTGATTCTGGTCTGGCCCGTGATCACCCGGCAGAATTTTCTACCTACCCTCCCGCTGGTCATGCTTTTGCTCACCGCACCTGCCTGCGCTCTCGCGCAATGGACGGCATCACAATTGCGACTGCCATCAGCCATGCCTGTCCTCGCCAACTTCAGCATCATATTGATGACTATCACGATCAGCGAGCGTCCCATCAACATCGACCAGTCTCTGCCGACGAAACAACTGATTGCGGATGCGCTCCGGCTCACCAAGCCGGGAGAATATATCATGACCCTGAAAGGCGAGGCTGTGTATCGACCGCGCCCTTATTATTATGTGATGGAAACTTTCACTGAAGCGAGATTGAACCACGGTCTGCTTCCAGATGACATCGCCGACCGACTCATCACTACACAAACTTGCGTGGCCGTGTCGAACGCCTTCGGTCTCCCACCAGGCGCGCACCAATTCTTGGCCAACAATTATTTATCCGTCGGCCCGCTCCGCGTCGCAGGACAAAAACTGTCAAAGCCGGATCCGACAGGCAAAATTGAATTCACCATCAAGATTCCGGCCGATTACAGCCTTTTGCTGGAAAAGAATGATATGCGAAAAATCCAGCTCGATGGGAAGCCCTTTCCCGGATCGGGCCTGATCGGAGCCGGAACCCACACATTATATATTCAGGGCAGTTCAATTGGGGCTGAACTCCTTTGGACTCGCGCCGTCAAACTGGGCTTTAAA
>JAIOQF010000062.1 GCA_021413535.1 Verrucomicrobiota bacterium | reverse complement strand
AGACGACCCCCAGCAGACAATGCGCAAGCTGCGAGCTGACGTAATCCTGCACCTCATCAGGAAACGCATCGAGAATCCGCGCCACAGTGGAAGGAGCATCCGTCGTATGCAGGGTGGCGATCACCAGATGCCCAGTCTCCGCTGCGGTGATGGCGATGCGAATCGTTTCCAAATCCCGCATTTCTCCAATGACAATTACATCCGCGTCCGAGCGCAGCGCATTGCGCATCGCATGAAGAAAGCTCTGAGTGTCCGAGCCCACCTGCCGCTGGCGCACGATGCCGCGATGATGCTCGAAGACATACTCAATCGGATCTTCGATGGAAATAATCGCGCCGCCCCGCTCGCGGGCAATCTTTTGAATCATGCTGGCCAGCGTCGTGGTCTTACCGGAACCGCTCACGCCGGTGATCAACACCAGTCCGTGTCCCTCCTTGCACAAACCCTCCACCGTCGGGCCATGTCCCAAATCCTGCAGTTCGGGAATCGAACTGGGAATATGCCGGAAGCAGGCCTCCACATGCGTCATCGCATAACACGCCGTGCCGCGGAAGCGGCCCACGTTCTCGACATCAATCGCAAAATCCAATTCCCAATCATGCTCCAAGCGTGCGCGCTGAGTTTCCTTCAGCGCGCTAAAGATCAGATCGCGGCAATCCTGAGCATCAAGCACTTCTTCCGCCAGTGCTTGCAAGACGCCGTTCAACCGCACCATCGGCTGCGCGCCCGCCCCGAGATGGAGATCGGAACCTCCGTGATTGATGACCATCGTAAGGTAGTCAATGAGATCGTGGGCAGGCATTTGATTGTTTGATGAATTTTAAGAAAGCACTGATTTCATCCTCAGATTTCGCAGAATGAAGATGCTAATACCTTTCTGCAACTGCGCAATCTGCGGATGAAAACCATCTCGCCGCTTTCCCCAGGGCTTCACTGGCTGTAGAACAACTCGCCTGGAGGGCAACTCAATTCGGCTTAAGCAGCAAACAGTCACGAATCATCAATCCTTTGTCGATGCCGACAGAGCCGCTTCCTTCGAGCCTTCCGTATATGTAGACCATCTCCCCCGCCTTGAGTATCTCTCCCAGCTTCACGACCGAATTACGGTCTTCATAGCTTCTGCTGCGAGGGCCATAGACGAAAATGGAGCCGCTGAGAAACCTCAGTTTTAATTGTGAATAATTCATGTGATCGTAGCCCTGATCACTCATGCTTCGGCCGCTGCGGGTGAAAAACGAGGCTACCATGAATTCGCAAAGCAAGTCAGGCTTCAACTGCAAGTAGAAGCGATCTTGCACCGCCAGCCCGGGCAGCATTGTTTTGGCAATCACCCCCTGAACGCAAATCATCTGTCCAACGACGCCTTTGGTCGCAACATCCTTGGCAGCGATGACATCAACTTTTGTCCCGCTGGGTGTATAGACACCGCCCGTCGACGAACTGCGCATCGAAGAACTGGAAGTGCGCGAGGGTGGAATCACCACATCCTCGATTCCCGGAATCAGCGACTTGGCTGTGATTTGCTCGGCGACGGCGTAAGGCCACCGTGGATCCCTGAAAAATGAGGGGTCTGTATCCCGCAAGGTTTTAACCCTCTGAACATATTTGAGATTCAACTCAGATCCTTTCACTGCGATCTGAGGGAAATCCTCGACCGTCAGCTTTTGCCATTGCTCAACGGTATCCTGTGAAAATAAAGACTGGCGGCAGAAACAAAAAGCCAACAACACGCAAAGCGTTCTTACAAAATACATGGCGATATATTTTACGGGTTGGGCTGGATGATGGCTTGAGTGAACCTTGCAAGCAAGTCCTGCTCGCATCAGATCAACAACCTTGGCGATTGTTTGTCAACATCATATAAAATATGGAAAGGCGAAGGCCCGATCATCCGCATCACGCCGACGATACGGCACCTCGTAGACCCAGTTGAAGCGGGACGTATCAACTGCTTTTACCCCCTGCTTCCTTACGCCGACATGTAATCTTGTTTTCACAAGATCATATTTGCGCCCTCACGCTTTCCGCACCGGCACCACTTTGCGGTCCAAGCGATGCACCGCCTGAATATGCCGCACCGTGCCACTGCGGGCGCGCATGAGGAGCGAGTGCGTCTCGGCACGGTGCCCGGTGATCTTCACACCGGGAAGCAGCGGACTGTCGCTGATGCCGGTGGCACAAAACAAAGCACTCTCGCCAATGACCAGATCATCTGATTGAAACACTCGCGTCAAGTCTCCGGCGACACCCATGGCCGCGACTTCCGCGCGATGTTCTTCGTTGTGAAACCACATGCGCAATTGCATGTCGCCGCCGAGGCACTTCAAGGCTGCGGCCGCGAGCACGCCTTCGGGCGATCCACCGAAGCCGACATACAAATCCACGCCGGTTCCCGGCCACGAGGGCGCGAGCGCGGCGGTGATGTCGCCATCGGTAATCATGCGCAGCGCAGCGCCGGCGGCGCGCACCTGCTTCACGATGTCGGCATGGCGCGGGCGGTCCATGGTGACCACGACGATATCGCACACATTTTTGTCGAGCGCGGCGGCGACGATTCCCAGCACTTCGCGCAGCGGCAAATCCAGCAGACAGGGATTGCCAATATTTTTCAGGGCGTGTTTTACCAAAGGGCCGTAGGCGATTTTATGCGAGTAAAAGCTGGGGATGTTCAACATGGCGCTGGGCGCACCGTCGGGAACCTGCGCGGCAGCAATGACGGAAACGGCGTTGGGCAGGCCCTTGGCAATGTTCGAAGTGCCATCGATCGGATCGAGTGCAATGTTGAAATGCGGCGCGCCGTCGCTCCAGATACCGAGACGCTCGCCGATAAAAATACCAGGCGCATTGTCCTTGATGCCTTCGCCGATGACGACTTCGCCGCGAATGTCGAGGATATCAAAGACACCCCGGATGGCTGCGCAGGCGGCTGCGTCTGCCAGTTCTTTTTCACCACGACCCAGCCAAGAGATGGCCTTGAGCGCAGCGTTTTCCGTGGCTCGGACAAATTCAAATTCCAGCAAACGCTCCAAGTCCTGGGTGCTGCGGAGTGGTGGAAGTTTAGCGGTATTGGACATACGTTTGCGGTGATGATGCAGGATAATCGTCGCTGACGCAAGACTACTGTCCCATCCAGCTGCTATTTCGCACGATGGATGCCGATCAGTTCCATGTCATAAGTTCGGTCCGGCATCGTGCAGGTTTCGTTCAGCAACGGCGAGAAATCGCGACTGCGCACGGTTTTCCCATCCGGGAGGAATTGCAGAAGCCGCATCCAGCCGTTGCCACCGTTCACGTCTTTCTGATAATCGACCACCACCTCGTGAACGAGGTTGCCCGCCTTGCCCTCCGCAGTCTTGTGGCTTGTGTAGCAGGCGTGTCCGCACATCACCAGAGCGACGTTGGGGTGCTGTGATGCCAGTTTATTCCAAATTCCCACTCCGAGATTCAGATCGGGCACTTCGGCAGGCGCCTCGCCCGCCGAAGCGGCTTTCGATTTACCGCCATAGCCAGTGGCTTCGTCAATCCTTTGGTTCGTTTTTGGCTCAAGATAAGCGTGAGTGATGATGATGGCCGTATGGGCCGGGTGACGCGAGATTACTTCGTTGGCCCAGCGCAGCACGTCATTGCGCGGTCCGAATTCCAAGGCAACAACAAGCCACTTGCGGCCGCCGGCTTCAAAAGTGTGAAACTGATTATCCGCCATTTCAGGCTGCTGGTCATACACTCCGCCGAAAGTCGGCATTTTTTGAAAGTGAGTGACCGGAAAAAAATTGCTGAACGGAGAACGGTGAGAGAGTATTTGCAATCTTCCGCCATAATCGTGGTTTCCAGGTGCGAGCGCATAGGGAACCTGGCCATCGATGCGGGCAAATGCTTCTTGGGCGACCTTCCACTCCACATCTGCGGCGAGCCAGATTATCGAGAGGCGCATTGACATAAAACTTCAGGACAAGGCGGCGCTGCTTTTACTGCTTGGGCTTCTTGGGTTTGGCCTCGTTGAAAGGTGGATTCGTATAGGCGTCGGGCGCAGCGGTCTTGATGTTCGGTGTAACGTCCGCCTTCACATCACCGAGCGCCCACTTGATGCCGCCGACAAGAATTTCCTGAAACGTGGGATTGGTCCAGACGTCTTCGCGATGGCCCATCGAGGTAAAGAATACGCGACCCCCGCCTTCTTGGCGTGCCCAGGTGTTCGGATACGGCGGACGTTTGTATTCTTCGCCTTTCATCGAGGGTGCATCGATGACGGTGAGCACATGTATGTCAGGCGTGAAGTCCTTCAGCGAATACCATTCTTCCTGGAAGCTGAACTCGGCGCCAACCTTCTCAAAGCCGGGAAACTTCGGATCGATGACTTTATTCCGCGCCTCCTGCTGCGCGCCGTGTTTGATAAATTCACCGCCCAGCATGCGCACATAAGGATCTGCTTTATCGCCGTGATTCAAATAACGATCAGGGCCCTTCGCTGATTCATTGTTTGTATGAAAGGTGTCGCTGGCGGAGTGCGTGCCGATGAATCCCTTTCCACTGCGCACATAGTCGATCAGCGCCTGCTTGCCATCCGGCGGTATTCCCGGCTGGGCATCGGTGCCCGGAGTGGTCAGATCACCCGTGGTGTAAAAAAAGACGGCGTCAAATTGCGCGAGATAAGCTTTGTTGAAGTTCGTTCCATCTTTCAGGAAAGTGAACTCCCAGTTGTTTTTGCCGCCAAGTTCCAAAAGTTTTTTCTCTGCCCAACTGGGCTGGCCTTTCTTCCACGAAATGACGGTATGCTCGAAAGCCGATGATTTGGTAAAGAACAGTATCTTGCGCTTGGGCGCAGCGTCCGCCGCCAGGAGAATGGTCGCAGAAAGCAGGGTGACGCTAAGTCCAGTGATGAATTTTCTGATCATGCCAGCGAATACAGCGCATCCCATCTCCACGCCAGTAAAATTACGCCCGGCTTGTCCTGGCCCGCACATTGCCCATGCCCGGCATGATTCAGACTGGCAATTCATCTGCCCGGAAAATTTGGATGCGTCTTTGCTAAACAAGGCTATGAGGTCAAGGCAACTTCCCCGCAAAGAAACAGCTCCCGTCAACGTATCTCCAACTTATGAAACTCACCGTATTACTCGCCCTTGCGTTCGCTCTCGGCACCAGCACCACTGCCCGCGCTGCGGATCATCTTGTTTTTGAAGGAAAAAACGGGCCCGGCAAAGGTCTCCACATTGTCCTCATGGCCGGTGATGAGGAATATCGCAGCGAGGAAGCCATGCCGATGCTGGCGAAGATTCTCAGCGAGCGCCATGGCTTCCGCTGCACCGTGTGCTTTTCATTGAACGCTGACGGCACCATCAATCCCGACAACCAAACCGGGCTCAGTTATCCCGAGGCGCTCGATTCCGCAGACGCGATCATCATGTCGATTCGTTTTCGCCAATACCCGGACGATGTCCGAAAGCATTTCACCGATGCCTTGGCACGCGGGGTGCCCATCATCGGTCTGCGCACCAGCACTCACGCCTTCAAGGACAAGGATCTGGGCAAGTTCGGCAAGGAGGTGCTGGGTGAGCAGTGGGTGAACCACTGGGGCAGCCACAAACATGAGGCCACCAGGGGCATCATCGAAGCCAGTGCAAAAGATGAAGCCATCCTCAATGGCGTGAGCGACATCTTTGGCACGACGGATGTTTATGAAGCCTATCCTGCGGCGGATGCGAAGATTCTCCTACGAGGCCAGGTGTTAAAGGGCATGAACCCCACGGACGAACCGGCCGATTACAAAAAGAAGCGCTCCACCGACAAACAAGAACAGGGCATCAATGATCCCATGATGCCCATCGCCTGGACGCGGGAGATGAAGATCGACGGCGGCAAGACTCGCCGCACGCTCTGCACCACCATGGGCGCGGCCAGCGATCTGACCAACGAAGGTCTGCGCCGTCTGGTGGTGAACGGAGTATTTTGGAGCCTCGGTCTCGAAGTGCCGAAGAAGGCCGACGTCAGCTTCGTGGATCCCTACGAGCCAACTTTTTACAGCGCCGGCGCCTACAATCATGGCAAGAAGCCCGAAGATTTTGCCCTCGGCAAGGCCACGACGCCGGCACCGACCGCGCCGCCGAAGATGAAGAAGTGAAGCAGTCTCTCAACGTGCCGCCTCGTCACGTTCGCTTGACAAACCGCGTCTCACAGTGGAAGAAACACGCTCGCCGGGTCGATGATGTTTTCATTACCCCGTGAAATGGGGGGCATAGCTCAGTTGGTAGAGCGTCTGATTTGCATTCAGAAGGTCAGGAGTTCGAATCTCCTTGCCTCCACCATTTTCCCGTTAGTTGCAGATTCAGCGATTGCGGGAAAGATGGCGCATGAAACATCTGCTCCCGATCTTTTTATTCGCCGCATTCACGTCTCCGCTTTGGAGTGATGACAGGCCTGCACTCGCGCATCCCAGTCAAAAATGGGAGAAAGCCATTGCCGCATTCGAGACAGCCGACAAGAAATCGCCACCACCTGCGGGCGGCATCGAGTTCATCGGTGCATCCGGCATCGCGCGCTGGACAACGCTCGCTGAAGATTTTTCAGGACTCCCGGTTTTCAATCGCGGCTTCGGAGGTTCGCAGATCGAAGACGCAACGTATTTCGCGGATCGCATCGTGATTCCCTACCGACCAAAGATCATCGTGTTTCAGTCCGGCGGGAATGACATCAACGCCGGCAAATCACCGGAGAAAGTTGCGAAAGATTTCGAGGCGTTCGTCGCCAAAGTGCGCGCCGCACTGCCCGGCGTTCGCATCCTATTCATCGAACAGGCTCCGAGTTCAAAACGTTGGGAGCAGCGCGACCAGCAACAGCGGCTCAATCAACTCGTGAAAGAATTCATCTCAAAGGACAAAAACATGGTCTTCATCCCCATGTGGCAGGACTTCATCGGTTCCGATGGCAAACCAAACGACGCACTCTACGTCGAGGACAAGCTTCACAACAATGCCGAGGGCTATAAGATACGGACGCGAATCGTGCAGAAGTTTTTGGGGAATAAATGATCGCCTTCAGCGTAATCATTCATTCACAAAACCGATCTTCCTTCTTCCATGCATTATCGCATGGCTCCGACATAACGGAGCGCCGCACCACCGGTGATTACCCTACTGACCGCAGTTCAGCAAATACTCCAAATACTCCATGACAACGGCAAGCTCATTAAGAACGTCGATTTAAAAAGTCATTGCGAGAACAGCGCTTGCATCTGCGTATTCTCGATCCATCTCTCAAATCCGATAATACTTCCCCATGAAAAGACTCTCCCTTCTCCTCGCGCTCATCGCTTTCATCACACCGGTGCAAGCTCAGCTGGAACTTCACAAAGGCGATAACATCGCGATCGTTGGCAGTGGACTGGCGGACCGCCAGCAGCACCACGCATGGCTGGAGGCACTGATCCACCAAGCCAATCCCAATCTGGAGCTTAAGGTGCGGAACCTCGGCTTTGCAACGGATGAAGTGAATGTCCATCCCCGCAGCGATGATGTGCCGCCAACGGAATATTTCCTGAATATGAAGCCCGGCTTGCTAACCAAGGGCGGTGTCCAGCCTGATGCCGGTTCAGCTCAATATCTTGGGAAGGGCGGCAAAGCCGAAGTTATTTACCACTCTGGCGCAGACTTCCATGCGAATGTGATTCTGGCCTACTGGGGCTTCAATGAATCGTTCAAAGGAGAGGCCGGCCTCGAAAATTTCAAAAATGCGCTCAATGAATATCTGAAAACGCAGCTCAACGCGGACTACGGAAAGGGAAAACCCAAAATCGTGCTGTTCTCGCCCATCGCGCACGAGAACCTGAAAGATCCGGTCGACTTCCCAGACGGTTCTTCCAACAACAAAAACCTCGAACTCTACTCTAAAGCCATGGCCGAAGTGGCCAAGGCGAACAACATCCCCTTTGTTGATCTGTTCACAGAATCACAAAAGCTTTACGCACAATACTCACGCCCGCTCACCATCAACGGCATTCACTTGAATGAGGAAGGCGACAAAATGCTCGCCCCGGTGCAGTTCAAGGCAGTTTTCGGCAAGGAAGCGCCCAAGACAGATCTGCCTTCCGTCGAGAAAATCCGTCAGGCCGTTCTGGAGAAAAATGTCCAGTGGCATCACCGCTACCGCACCGTGGATCAGTTCAACATCTACGGTCAGCGCTCGCGCATCAAATACGAGGGCGTCGACAACGCCACCGTCCTGGGCCAGGAAATGGCGCAGCGCGACGTCAAGGTGGCAAACCGCGATCAGGCCGTGTGGGCCGTCGCCCAAGGTAAAAATTACATCGTGAAGGACGACAACCTGCCGCCGGTGCAACTCACTCCCCCGAACCGCAAAGATGCGGTGCCCTACCTCGATGGCGCAGAGGCGCTGAAATATCTCACCGTGCCCGAAGGCTGCAAAGTCGAATTCATCGCCTCCGAGAAAGAGTTTCCTGAACTGGTGAATCCAGTGCAGATGAATTTCGACACGCGGGGCCGGCTCTGGATTTCCGCCTGGCCGACTTATCCCGAGACGACGCCGACGACGACTAACTTCGACAAACTGCTGGTGTTCGATATCGACCCGAAGACCGGCAAATTTGCCAAATGCACCACTTATGCCGACGGTCTCAACTGCCCGACCGGTTTTCAATTGTATAAGGATGGCGCGCTCGTCATGCAATCGCCAGACATGTGGTTCATCCGCGATACCGACGGCGACGGCAAGGC
>JAIOQF010000377.1 GCA_021413535.1 Verrucomicrobiota bacterium | reverse complement strand
AGAACACAATTTTCACGCCTGAGGTTGGTGCTTTGTCAGTGGCGAAATCACCGTCATTATTCAGGCTGACCAGTTCGGTGCTCTTGATGGTGTTGCCGGTGCGAGCTATGAAAACATAAAGCACCGGGAGCGTTCCTGAGAGCTGGGTGGCGCGCAGGTCCACTTTCATTTCCTTGGTCAGGAAGAAGCTGAAGCTGAGCACGGCGTTGAGGGATTTACGGAGGTTGCCGAGTGAAGGCGCCAGCGTTCCGCGGGGCAATGCCGCGACATCGGGCACGGATCCCACCGGTTCCAGTCCGCAGAAAATGTAAGTGTTGGCGTTGGGGAAAAAGGTGTTGGCGTAAAGAAAGTCGGGACCGCTGAAAAAGTAGAAAAGCGGGTCGCGCGAAGTGGCGTCGTTTCCCAGCGTCTGTGGACTCCAGCTGCGAATTTTAGCCAACTGGCCGTCTTCCAACTTCTTCCAAGATTCATCGAACTCGCGCTGATGCTGCTGCCAGGAGTTTTCGGCGTTCAGTGCCTGAAGCGCAGGTTCCGTCACGGTGAGGCCGGCGAGGAAGCGTGCCTGCTGGTCTGGAGAAGCTACCTCAGCTGCGAGGGTCGTTCCGAAGACAATGGTGAGAACAGGGATCCAGAATTTCATGGAAGATAGATGGAGGCGATAAAGCAGGGGCCGCGAACTGGGCTGCGCCATCTCTTGATAGAGACTGGTCACTTGGCAAGCGGGGAATTGCCCAATTTTGAAAAATTAACATCATCGGCGGACTTAAGCGCCGTGCAGGTTCCGTTCGACTTTGGTTGACGGCAGGCCAGCGACCGTTGATTGGCAGGGCACTTATCATTTTTCCATGTTGCAAAAATCCCGTTACATCATGATTGGCGGTTTTCTCGGAGCTGGTAAGACCACGGCGGTCGCCCGGCTTGCGCAACGGCTGACGGATCGCGGCCTGAAGGTCGGGCTGATCACCAACGACCAGGGCAGCGAGCTGGTGGACACCAAGATGCTGCGCTCCAAGGGTTTCGCCACCGAGGAGATTCCCGGCGGATGCTTTTGCTGCCGTTTCAACTCGCTGATGGACGCTGCAGAGCGTCTTGAGGATGCTGCAAGGCCGGATGTGTTTATCGCCGAACCGGTTGGAAGCTGCACGGATCTCGTCGCGACCGTGACCTATCCATTGAGACGCATCTATGGCGACAACTTCTCGATCGCGCCGCTCTCGGTGCTGGTCGATCCCATCCGGGCTCGGCGCGTGCTCGGTCTTGAAACCGGCGGCAGCTTCTCGCCCAAGGTGATTTACATTTATCGCAAGCAGCTTGAGGAAGCGGATGTCATTGTTATTTCGAAATGCGAACTTCTGTAGCCGGAACAGATGGATGAACTCCGGTCCGCGCTTCAGCGTGAGTTTCCTCAGGCCCGAGTCATCGCGGCTTCTCCGCGCGATGGCACCAACTTGGAGTCGTGGTTTGATTTCATCGAAAGCGCCGAGCAACAGCCGCGTGAGACGATGGAGGTGGATTACGAAATCTATGCTGAGGGAGAGGCGCTGCTGGGCTGGCTGAATGCGACGATTAATGTGACCTCGCAGGATGAATTTGATGCTCAGGAATTGCTCGCCGCACTGGCGCAGGTGTTGCAGAAACGGCTGGCCGCCCAGAA
>JAIOQF010000356.1 GCA_021413535.1 Verrucomicrobiota bacterium | reverse complement strand
TGCACGAGGAAGAGTCCCAGCAAAATGATGGCCGCGCTCACGGGCGGAATCCATGAAGGCAAGTTCGGTTGAATCACCGTCAAGCCCTCCACCGCCGACAAAACGGAGATCGCGGGTGTGATGATGCCGTCACCATAGAGCAACGCCGCACCGAGAATGGCAAAGACTGTGAGCAAGGTGATACCGCCTTTTTTCAATCCAGCCTCCGGCTTGCGCAAGAGCGAGTAGAGCGCGAACACGCCGCCCTCGCCCTGATTGGTGGCACGCGTCAGCACCAGCAAATACTTGATGCTCACAATAATCGTGAGCGACCAAAACATCAACGATACTGGACCGAGCACGGTCAGTTCATTAGCTGCATCAAACCGCTCGCGAATGGTCTCCCGCAGGGCGTAAATCGGGCTGGTGCCGATGTCTCCATAGACCACCCCTAGCGCCAGCAGCGCGAGGGTCCAATTCGAAGATTTCGTTTGTGACATTCAGGGGCACCGCGGGTTTTGCCGCGTCCGCGTGTAACGCGGATTGGTAGTTACGCACCGGTTGACGGCCTTGGCAAGAAAAACGCACACAGCCAAGTCGTAAACCACTCACCTTCAATTAACTGCCGGAAGTGGAGAAATTTTTCCATCAGGACCTGACTCCGGCGAAGGCAGAATTTCAGTGGGCGGAGGCACAACAGTTTCCTCAACCACCGCAGTTTCGGGTTCGACGAACTGAGTGTCTTCAATCGGTGGCACAGCTTGTTGCTCAAGCGGAGCAATTTTTTCGGTCAACGACTCTCGAATTCGCAACGCCAGCGACTCCACCAGTGCGCCACGTCCGCGGGGAAACCGGAACACGGCGCGCATGCCGTCACTGCTGACCGCGACGTTCTCGCTGAGGAATTTCGACTCCACTTCGACCTGCGCCGCATTCAACGGAAACTTGAAAAGCCGGCTGCGCAAACCTTTGATCGTCGCAAAGTAGAGGCAGTCCGGTCGCGCTGGTGCCACGAGGATCCCCGACAGATTGGCGCAGAATCCACGAACTCCCCTGCTCTTTCCTGAATGACAACGAACCGTCCATTTGACTTCGTCAGAGGAAAGCCCCGCGCCAATCTGCAAGAGATCGCGCAACTCATCGGTGACCTCGCACTTCAGATCCACCGGCGCATCCTGCGTCTCGCGCCGACCCGGTAGTTTTAATTTGTGCCACACCAGCCACATCGTCGTGCGGATCAGCCGCCACAGGCGCGGGAACAACAGCCAGATCACCGTGAGCAGACCGCTGAAGACCACGAGTGCGATCACCGGATTCAGCAGCGTCAGCGCTACGCCGCCCGTCACTGCGACATCTTCCGCCAGGCTCATCGCGATGTTCGAGGCTGGTTCTGGCGAATTATTGATCAGTAATCGCGTCCCGGCCTTCGCACTGTGCATGGTCAAGGCCGCGCCGCCTGCGAGCAGCGCTGCGGCCACCTCCACATAGCCCGGCATGGTGCCGACAGCCTGCAGCGCCAGCAAGGTTCCGCCCACCGGACGAATGATCGTGTGCACACTGTCCCAAAGCGAATCCACCCAGGGAATTTTATCCGCGAAAAATTGCATCACAAAGAGCAGCCCCGCGACGATGATCACCACCGGATGCGCCAGCACGTCGAGCGATTGATACTGCGCGGCCAGATGCACCCACTCAAAGCGGATCGCCAGTCCTGTAAGTAGAACGGTGAGATACAAGTTCACACCCGCGAGCGAAGCCAGTCCGAGCGCCACACCAAGTTGGGAGAGGATTTCCATGCAGTGAGAATAGCATGAAATATAATCACCGAACAGCGCGGACGTTCGAAGCCGCCTCATCTCTTTGGACAGGTCCCGACATTGTTATCGTGACAAACAACCAACTCTCCGCCAGAATCACAATATGATCCTCCGACTCCTCCTCCCGACCGTTATCGTGGTGCTGACCTGTTCCCGCGCTTTTGCCTGGGGGCAGGAAGGACATCGCACCATCGCGGCCCTGGCATTGGAGCACTTGCAGAAAAGCAATCCTGCTGCGGCAGCCAAGGTGAAGGAAATTCTCGGGAACGAGTCAGTCGAAGATGCTTCCATCTGGCCGGATGACGTGCGGCCGAACCGGATCCCATCGCGTTCCGGTAGATTTGCCAACACCGATGAGGGCAAAGCCTTCAACACGGCGCATCCGGACAATCCAGCGTGGCATTTTGTGGATCTGCCACTGGGCTCCAAGGCTTACGGCGACAAGCGTTTTACCAAGGAAAATGATGTGGTGCAGACTCTGGTGAAGTGCATCGATGTGCTGGAGGGCCGGTCTGAATTCATGAGCAAGCATGATGCGCTGAGGTTTTTGCTGCACATGGGTGGCGACGTGCATCAGCCGCTGCATGCGGCCTGCGGATTTTTCAAATTTGACGCCGAGGGCCGAGCCACGCTCATCTCCGATCCAGACGAGGCAGCGGCAAACATGGATGGCGCAGACAGCGGAGGCAACAAGCTCTTGTTAGGGAGCGAAAGTGGTGCCACGAACAAGTCACCAGAAGAGGCGGACAAACGCCTGCCGCTTCATCGCTACTGGGATGAGCATGTGGTGGCGATGAATGCGGAGACCGAGGCGGAGCTGGCCGTGAAGCTGCGCGACCGGGTCGCCGCGTTCAAACCCACGAATACCGGCGAGGTGCGCACCTGGCCGGCGCAGTGGGCGACGGATTCCATCGGGGTCTCGCGGGAAATTTATGCGGAATTGAAGTATGGAAAGCGTTTCCCACGCACGGGGAATTACTGGACCATTTATCTAAATTTCCAGAAAGGCACCAAAGAGAAGTTCACCGACATGGCCGCCGTCCAGCTGGTGAAGGCGACCCGCAATCTGGCGGAAACTCTGGGTGCGATTCAGTGGAAGTAGGTTGCAATTGAGGCCAAGGCGTCGCACCCAGCTGTTCGTTCGTCTCTGTTGATGAGGCGCGCTTTAAGCACAAAACGCGTTTCTGTTGGGAGCCCAAGGGCTTGAGTCCCAGGCTCGGTGTATGGCGTGCCGTTGGCACTTAGTAAGGTATATCTGAGTTCTCAACGAGGTTTGTGAACAAGTTCGGCATTTGGACTGTAAATCACGAGCAACCAAACCGAAGTCTGAGCGCCCCCTGAAGCCGAGCCTGTTCACTGCCACTCGGTCAAAGCAGGGAGCGGGTCCTCGTTCACGACTAATGACTGTTGAACCTAAATAGTAAGCGCGTCCAAAACGAGATCGGAGATGATGCAGAACAATCGTGAAATGTTAGCGCAGCGAAAATCAAATAACGATTTTTACAAAATAAACATACGCAAGTCATTTATATAGAATGAAAAAACATAATTTTACACTACAATATCGTAACCAATCTAGATGATGAATTTCGACTGACAAACGACTCGAATCGGATCATTCGATGACGCTACGATGTGACAAAAACGTTCCACACAACTCTGAAGCGCGTTCCACATTCATCACCTCGTTTTGATCGCATTCAAACCCACCGATTTGCTAATTCACGCCTGTCAATGCCGCTGGATGCCAAGTGGATTACTAATAAATAGCAGCTTGTGAATAACTTGTGAGGAAGTGGTAAAAAGCCTGTTCTTGCGTGCTGCGGTAGGTGACTTTTTACTGAGACACACCGACTGTTCGGGGCCGATGCGCCCCAAATCAGCGACTAAGAATTAGACCGGTCACCTTCGCGCTCGGTGAAGCGCATCAGTTCTCCGGCGAAATGGAGCGGGACGTCGTCGGTCGGGCCATTTCGATTCTTGGCAATGATGAGCATGGATTCGCCGCGATTCCTCGCATCATCCTCGTCGTCGCCGCCCCGCTTCTTGTCGTCATCTTCCTGTTTGGATCCGGCGTAATCGGATCGGGTGAGCAGGCCGACGACGTCGGCGTCCTGCTCGATGGAACCGGATTCGCGCAGGTCGCTCAGCATGGGGCGGCCACCTTTGCGCTGCTCGACCTGACGGTTGAGCTGGGCCAAGACGATGACCGGAAGGTCGAGCTCCTTGGCCAGGCCCTTGAGGCCGGCGGAGATTTCGGCAATTTCGATCTGCCGGTTGTCTTTGGCGCGCTTGCTGCCGGAGGTGAGGAGCTGAATGTAGTCGATGGCGATCAGCTCGATATTATTCTGCTTTTTCATGCGGCGCGCTTTGGCCCGGAGTTCGAGGATGTCCAGACCGGGGGTGTCATCGATGAAGATGTGCGAGTTCTGCAATTCCTTGCAGGCATCCATCACGGCTTTTTGCTCCTCGCGGTTGAGCATGCCGCCGTTGATGCGGGTCATGCTGACGGCGGCGCGGGCGGCGATGAGACGGCGCACCAGCATGGAGGCGCTCATTTCCAGGCTGAAGACTGCCACGGATTTTTTCTGCACCACGGCGACGTGTTCGACGATGTTCATGGCCAGCGAGGTCTTGCCCATCGAGGGGCGGGCGGCAATGACGAACATTTCGCTTTTCTGCAAGCCGTTGGTCATCTTGTCCAGCAGGCCGTAGCCGGTGGAGAGCCCGCGCAGCATGCCGGGGTTCTGCAGCATTTCCTGGATGGTGTCGATGGCCTCCCCCACGTGTTCTTTGAGGGGCTTTACGTGGTCGCGCGCCAAGGTGCCTTCGCGCACGGCCAACACTTTTTGTTCGACGCGGTCGAGCAGACCCGGCACATCTTCCTGAAATTCGTAGGCGCTTTGAATACCCTCAGTGCAGGCGATGATCATGCTGCGCAGGAGAAATTTGTCGCGCAGGATGCCTTTATAATAGGGATAGTGCGCCGGTGTGGGCACGAAGCTCAGCAGCTCTGCGATGAAGGAGGGTCCGCCGATTTTATCCATCAAGCCCTTGTCGATCAGATGCTGCGAGAGCGTGACAAGATCGAGCGCCTTATGGTCGGGCCGGTTGTTGAAGGCCAGAAGTTCTTCGAATATCTGTCGGTTGATGGGGTGGTAGAAAGCATCGACGGGCAGCGTGACTTGTGCGTCGTTCAAGAGGTCGACGGGATTCTGCAGGAAGCAGGAAAGCACACCTTTTTCTGCATCGTCGCTGTAGGGCAGCGCGCGGTTGATGTCCGA
>JAIOQF010000352.1 GCA_021413535.1 Verrucomicrobiota bacterium | reverse complement strand
AGCGCGCCGATCACCCGGTCGTCTTCGGCATCCCGGAGACTGAGTATCTCCGCGGTTACTCCGTGGAAGTCATGGGCGGATGGTGAGAGCAATCCCTGCCATCTGGGCAGCGAAGTGGAAACCCCCGACGGAATTGCCATGACCGACTTGAGCATGATCAGTTGGATGATTTTATGCGGAGCAGTTTTGACTGTCGCATTTTTTTATTCGTCCGTCGGCCACGGTGGTGCCACGGGTTATCTGGCGGCACTTGCAGTCTTGGGCGTGGCGCCCGCATCGGCCAAGGTGGCCGTGCTGATCGCCAATATTCTTGTCGCCAGCGTGGCCTGGTGGCGGTTTTCGAAAGCCGGATATTTTAATGGCCGCGTGCTGTTCACCTTCGCCATTTCATCCGTGCCATGTGCCTGGCTCGGCAGTCGCATTCCCATCAGTCTTCAGACCTACCAGCTGGTGCTCGGGCTGGTGCTGTCGCTTGGCGGAGTCATTTTGCTGCTACGGGCACGCTGGCAGGCAGAGGACTTGGTCGTGCGTAAAATATATTGGCCGCTGGCTCTGCTCGTAGGCGCGGTGCTGGGATTTCTCGCGGGTCTGACAGGCATTGGCGGGGGTGTTTTCTTGAGCCCGGTATTATATTTGTTCAGATGGGTGAAGCCCAAGACCACCGGCGGCATCGCCGCCGGATTCATCGTGGTCAACTCGCTTGCCGGACTCGCGGGCGCTGGATGGGAAAGAATCATGCATGTCGGCCCCTTGCTCTGGCTCACCTTGCCAGCGGTCATCGGTGCGCTGCTCGGCACACATTTCGGCGCACGACGCTGGAGTAGCGTAACCTTCAGCCGCGTGCTGGCGTGCGTCTTGATTTTTGCCGGTGGAAGATTGCTGCAGGAAGCAGTCAAAAAAAATACCAGCCGAGATGCGCCTGATGTTCCGACTCCTGGCCAAAGTAATCGGAGCCCTACGGCCTGACGCTTTCGTTCAGCGGCTTCGTCAGATCAGGTTCGAATTCGAGCAGCTTTTGATGAGCGTTCAGAGCTTTGCGGGCTTGATTAAAAAAATCAGCGAGATCAGGCATGCTCGTTGGTTTCTCCTGAATCACGTCATTGAGTTTCTCGATGGTCTTGTCCATTTCCAGATTCACGCCCGCCATGCGTTTCTGTGCAGCAGCGTAGGCCTCTGAGAACTTTCCCTGGGCATCCTGAAAACCGCGGCGTTCACCTTCAGTCCGGTAGAACTCCCGTTCCTGTTCTCTGAACTCACGGCTAAACATCCGCTTCCAGAAAGAATTGCGCATGTTGGGCGTGTCGATCTGGGTGCTGGCCCGCTTCTGCAGATAAGCTTCGAGCTCGCTGAACTCCTCGAAGGGTTTCGTGTATTGCTTCTGCAAATAGGTTAATCCAGTGGCGATGACAGCCAGCTTTTCAGCCTCGGCACCGGAAAGGGCCGCGCCACTTTTCACTTTCTGCTCGATAAGGTTGAGGTATTCGAGCGTTTTTTTGTCCCCATCCAAGATGCCGCTGAACTGCTCATAGGCTTGCGCCAGTTTTACCCGCTCTTTTTTGCGGAAGTCTTCGAGTTTAGATTCAAACTCCGTATTGAGCTTCCGCAGGTCTTCCTGATGCTTGGCCTCATCGGCAGCGCGCGCATCCTCAAAATCTTTTTCCTTCAATGCGAGAGCCACGGCCTTCGATGTCTCAGCCTTCCGAAGCTCCTGCTCAATGAGCGCCTGCTTCTCATTTAGCTTCCAGACCCAGGCTCCCATGCCGCCGAGGGTGAGAAACAATAACGCGTAGACTGCCCTGACTTGATTCATCATCATAAGATACACTCCATTTCTTTGAGGTAGGACAATCCGCAAGACATATTGTTGCTTGATAACATTTTTCATTTGGAAATTCACAATCGCTGCGTCATCATGTCCGCCATGAAACGCACACCCATCGTCTCCCGCCGTCGATTTCTGCAAACTGGGGCCACCGCCGCCCTCTCATTCGGCTTCCCCACCATCGTGCCATCCAGCATCTTTGGTCAGAACGCGCCGAGCAACCGTATCACGATGGGCGTCGTCGGCTGGGGCATGCAGGGCCCGGGCAACACCAACTCCTTCCTGGCCGAGACCGACTGCCAGGTGGTCGCCGCCTGCGATCTCGATAAAAAACACCTCGAAGCCGCGCTGGGTAAAATCAATGGGCACTACCAGAACAATGACTGCAAAGCCTATAGTGATTACCGCGAACTCATGGCACGAAAGGACATCGACTGCGTCATGCTCGCCGTCCCGGACAACTGGCATGCACTCGTCTCCACGGAAGCGCTGAGAAATGGGAAAGACGTTTACGGCGAAAAGCCCCTCGCCCGCACCATCATCGAGCAGCAGGCCATCGTGAAAGCGGTGCAGAAATACAATCGCATCTGGCAGACTGGAAGCTGGCAGCGCAGCGTGGACCAGTTCCGCATCGCAGCCGAGATTGTGCGCAACGGCCTAATCGGGCAGATCAAGGAAGTGCAAGTGGGACTGCCCGCAGGCCATCATGACTTTGCCGGAACCGGAAAAAAAACCGATGTCACAGCGCCACCCGCCGAGCTGGATTACGAAACCTGGATCGGACCGGCGACGATGCAAGACTACATCGAAGCCCGTGTTCACAAGAACTGGCGCTGGGATTATAACATCGGCGGCGGCCAGCTTCTCGACTGGATCGGCCATCACTGCGACATCGCCCACTGGGGCATGAACTCCGACAATGGCGGCCCCAGCGAAATTAAACCCATCCAGGCCGACTTCCCGCCGCGCACAGCTATCTGGAACACAGCCACCAAATATCGCGCCGAGCTCACCTACCCCGGCGGCATCACCATGACCATCGCCGGCGGTCATCCCGACATCAAAGGCGGCACCAAATGGATCGGCACCGACGGCTGGGTCTGGGTGGATCGCGGCGGCTATGACAGCTCCAAACCGGAATTGAAACAGTCGATCAAAGCCCGCCGTGGCGACACGGTGGTGGAAACATTCCGCGCGCCCAAACTCGGCGATGACATCATCAAAACGCGCCTCTACGAAACCCGTAGCCATTTTCGCAATTTCCTCGACTGCATCAAGTCCCGCAAACCCACGATCACGCCAGTGGAAACTGCGCATCACAGCGCCATCCCTGGTCATCTGTCGCTCATCTCCCTCATGTTGAACGAACCATTGAAGTGGGACGCCGCCAAGGAGGTGATCATCGGGAACGAGAAAGCCTCCAAGATGCTCGGACGCGAATATCGCGGCCCGTATAAGCTTGAGGTCTGAAGCGAAAAGGTTTAACCAAAAATCGGCCGGCGCGTGACTGACATCCGCGTCGGCCATTTTATGTCAGGATTCTGCATAAATCCGAAGGGAATGGATATTTAAGCAAAATATTTCCGGGCAGCGGCTCAAATCTTATAGCCCGCAGCCTGGGCATCCTGATGGAACATTTTCACGGTGTCCAGTGACACCGCGTCGAGATTGGATGACCAGAGCTTGATGGCTTTTTTCAAGACATCATGGGTCACCGTAATGATGTGCGCGGCGCATTCATCCGCCTGAGCGATGTTCAAAACTTCGCGGCAACTCGCCCACAACAACTCTGCCGTGGGATTGTCGCGCAAGATATCCAGATTGCTCACCATCGCCGGCACCGGATCGCGTCCGGTATCAGAGATCCTCCCGGCGAAAACTGAAACCACGGATGGCACTTTACGGTTTAGCACTCCGGCGACGCCGCGCACTTGCTCCACTGTAAGGATCGCCGTGACATTGACCTTCACACCCTCCTGCACCAGTTCCCGAATCAACGGCAGCGACGATTCACGACGCGTGTTGGTGATTGGAATCTTGACATACACATTCGACTGCCAGCCGCTGATCTTGATCGCCTGTCGGCGCATCTCAGAAAATTCATCGGAAAAGACCTCCAGCGAGATCGGCTTCTCAGTGACCGTTTCCAGAATATCCCTCGAGAAAGCCTCGTAATCACTGATGCCAGCCTTGCGCATCAGCGTCGGATTCGTCGTCAGCCCCTTGATGAGCGGATCATGATAAAGATCAATGATCCCCTTCTTTTCCGCGCCATCGGCGAAAATCTTTATCCTCAGCGCAGCTAGTGAATTCATGTCCGGGTGGGAAAATTCGATAGAACGAGACTAACAGCCTCGGAAAAATTGCCAACTGTAAAATCCGGCCGCTCGCGCAGTGCTTCACGATAACTGTAATCAATGAAGATCGTGGTGCACCCGGCGCTGTGTCCGCAATCCACATCTCTCCAGCGATCTCCAATCATATAGCTTTGCGCCAGATCAATCCCCCGCTCCGCTGCCGCACGCAACAACATCCCTGGCGCTGGCTTGAGAAACTCGGACGGCTCGGCACCGCCATCGTAACAAACTTCGATCCCGTCCAGCGGCAGCCAGTGGAGCAGTTCCCGATGCATCTCCTCCACCAGTTCCCGCGTCTGCGTCCCCCGCCCGACATCCGGCTGGTTCGTCGCCACCACGAGAAGAAATCCCGCTTCCTTCAACTGACGGCATCCTTCCAAAACTCCGGGCAGCAATTCAAACTCCGCCAGTGTCGCCGGCGGATACGGCTTGCCTTCCCGCACCACTGCCCGGTTCAGAACGCCATCGCGATCCAGAAAAACCGCGCGCTTCATTTCACGCTTTCCCATTTCGTTTGCTGGATTTTCAGCGCGGGATGCGAAACCAAAAGATGCCAGACCACGGCCTGGAAAGCCTCGGAATGCGGCGTGACATTCGCAGGATTGACTGTCGGGACGATGACACAGACATCAGCGACCTGCGCGGTGTAGCCACCGTCGCGTCCAGTGATGCCAAGGATGCTTGTGCCTGTTTCCTTGGCAAACTGAAGAGCGGAAACCAGATTGGGACTGACGTTTTTTTCCAGATTGCCGCCGCCCACCGACAGCACCAGCACTGCGTCTTGGTCGCGCAAACGGCTCCCCCGGAGCCACTCCACAAACACGGAAGCCCAGCCCTCATCGTTCGTTCGCGCGGTCAATTCGGAAACATTGTCCGTCGGCGCATAGGCTTCGATGTCCGTAATCTTGCGGAAATCATTCACGGCGTGCGAAGCGTTGGCCGCGCTTCCGCCGACACCAAGTATAAACAAGCGCCCGCCCCGCGACCGCAGCGTTACCAGGGCTGCGACCATTTTCTCCAGCAGGGCGACGTCGAGTTTCTGCACGATCTCAATCGTTTCACGAAGGTGTTGTTCGGCGTAGCTCATGACATTGATTTTGAATCTGATAGTCAGCGAATCAATGGACGATTGCAAGCATCCGCAAATGGCATTGATAATTCCAATGACCATGCCAGACTCGCGACTGCATTCACCGGCTCGATTTCGATCCAACAATACAATTATCCGCCGGAACAAAACATACCATTCATGAAAAAAGTTCTCGTCACCGGCGGCGCCGGATACAAAGGCTGCGTCCTTGTCCCTAAACTACTGGAGGCAGGTTACGCCGTCGTGGTCTATGATCTGATGTTGTTCGGATCCGCCGGTCTGCCATCGCATCCCAACCTCAACGTTATCACTGGCGACATCCGGGACACCGAGGCTTATTCACGCGCGGTCGCTGGATGTGATTTTGTCATCCACATGGCCTGCATCTCGAACGATCCGAGCTTCGATCTCGACCCCGCGCTCAGCCGAACGATCAACTATGAATGCTTCGAGCCCATGGTCATTGCCAGCAAGAAGGCGGGTGTGAAGCGTTTCGTCTATGTCTCCAGCAGCTCAGTTTACGGAGTCAGCGACTCGCCGGAAGTGACCGAGGAACATCCCTTGGTTCCGCTGACCGACTACAACAAATACAAGGGCATGTGCGAGCCGCTGCTTTTCAAGCACCAGTCGCCCGACTTCGTCTGCGTGACCATCCGCCCGGCCACCGTATGCGGCTACTCCCCGCGAATGCGTTTCGATCTAACGGTAAACATCCTCACCAACCATGCCTACCATCGTGGGCTCATCACCGTCTTCGGCGGCGACCAGCAGCGCCCGAACATTCACATTGATGACGTCTGCGAACTCTACGTGAAGTTGCTGTCATTACCGGCGGAAAAAATCGCAGGCGAAATCTTCAATGTGGGCTACCAAAATCAGACCGTGAACGAACTGGCCGAGATCGCGAAAAAAATTGTCGAAGAAGAGTTTCCCGAGAAGCGACCCATCCGCATCGAGCGCACCACCTCCAACGACCCGCGCTCCTACCGCATCACCTCGCGCAAAATCGCTGAGAAACTCGGCTGGGAGCCGAAGCGCAACATCGAAGACGCCTCGCGCGATCTCTGCCGGGCTTTCAAAGCGGGCAAATTCCCTGGCGACACCCTGAGCGATGAATCCTTCGTCAACGTGAAGACCGTAAAAAAACTCGGCCTGAAATGAGTGTGCAAAAACTGGCGGTGGTCACGGGCGGCGCCGGATTCATCGGCAGTCATATGGCGGATTTGCTGCTCGACGAGGGTTGCCGTGTCCATGTGATCGACAACCTCGTCGGCGGCCGGCTCGATAACCTGGCCCATCGCCATGGAAATGAAAACTTGGTGGTGGATACTCGCGACATCCGCGATCTGCCTGCGGATGATTCCCTGTTCACCGGCGCGGATTATGTTTTCCACTTCGCTGGCATCGGTGACATCGTGCCCTCAATCGACCGGCCCGTGGATTATCTCTCCACCAACGTCATGGGCACTGTGAAAGTGCTGGAAGCAGCGCGTCATGCTCGCGTAAAAAAACTGGTCTATGCCGCATCCTCGTCCTGCTACGGATTAGCCGGTGTGCCCACTGCGGAATCAGCACCCATCTCCACCGAGTATCCTTACGCGCTGAGCAAATACATGGGCGAGGAAGCCGTGCTTCACTGGGGAAAAGTTTACCGCCTGCCTGTCAACTCGATCCGCATCTTCAACGCCTACGGCACCCGCTCGAAAACCTCCGGAGCTTATGGCGCGGTCTTCGGCGTTTTCCTGGCGCAGAAGCTTGCCGGCAAGCCTTTCACCGTCGTAGGCGACGGCACCCAGCGACGCGACTTTCTTTATGTCACCGACATCGCGCGAGCCTTCTATCTTGCCGCAACCACGGAGCGCGTGAATGAAATTTACAATCTGGGCGCAGGCAATCCCCAGCCGGTCAACCGCCTCATTGAGCTACTCGGCGGCCCGGTGATCCATCTTCCCAAGCGGCCCGGCGAACCCGAGTGCACTTGGGCTGACATCACAAAAATTACCAATGACCTCGGTTGGAAACAGCGTGTCACCTTTGAGGAAGGCGTTGCGGAGATGCTGAAAAACATCGAATACTGGCGGCAGGCACCGGTCTGGGACACTGCTTCCATTGAACAGGCGACGAAAACCTGGTTCTCCTTTCTCGCTGGAAAAACGACATGAGCTCCAACACCAAAAACGACAACTTCCGGCGCAAAATAAAAACGCGCGAGCAGCTCCGCGAGGCCATCGGTCCCATGCCGCGCGAGAAAAAAGTGATCCTATGCCACGGCACCTTTGACCTCGTGCATCCCGGCCATATCCGGCATCTGATGTATGCCAGCGAGAAAGCCGACCTCTTGGTAGCCAGCCTCACCTCCGATTCCCACATCAACAAGGCCAGCTTCCGCCCCTTCGTGCCGCAGGATTTGCGCGCCATGAACCTCGCCGCGCTCGAGTGCGTGGATTACGTCATCATCGACGACAACGCGACTCCCATCGAAAACCTCAAATTCATCCAGCCTGATTTTTTCGCCAAAGGCTACGAATACTCCGCCGAAGGCATCCATCCCAAGACGCGTGAGGAGATGGTCGCGGTCGACAGCTATGGCGGGCAGATTCTGTTCACGCCCGGCGACCTGGTGCTATCGTCATCCGCCATCATCGAGACCACGCCGCCGAATCTCTCGATGGAAAAGCTTCTCGCATTGCTTCATTCCGAGGGACTCGAATTTAATGATCTGCGCAGCGCCCTGACAAAACTCCAGGGGGTCAAGGTTCACGTCTTGGGCGACACCATCGTGGATTCTTACACCTACTGCTCGCTCATTGGCGGCACAGCCAAGACGCCCACCTTCAGCGTGAAATACGAGCGCCAGGTTGATTTTTCCGGTGGGGCCGCGGTGGTGGCCATGCACCTGCGCAAAGCGGGTGCGGAAGTGGTTTTTTCTACAGTGCTGGGCGACGATCCACTGAAGGACTTTGTGCTCAACGATCTCAAGGCAGCCGGAGTCGAATGTCACGCGATCATTGATCCCACCCGGCCCACGACGCAGAAAAATGCTTTCATCACCAACGGCTACCGGATGCTGAAGGTGGACAAGCTCGACAATCGCCCCATCTCTGAAAAAGCCGTGGAGACACTCAAGGCTCAACTGGCCTCGCATCCGGCGGACGCGGTGGTCTTCAGTGATTTCCGCCACGGCATTTTCAACAAGTTCACCATTCCCCAACTCGCCGCAGCTGTGCCCACTGGTGCCATGCGTGTGGCTGACAGCCAGGTCTCGAACCGTTGGGGGAATATTCTTGAGTTTCAGAATTTCGATCTCATCACACCCAACGAACGCGAGGCTCGTTTTGCCCTCGGCGATCAGGACTCAACCATCCGTCCTCTAGCGCTCGACCTTTATAAAAAGGCCGGCTGCAAAGTGCTGATTCTAAAACTCGGCGAACGCGGCATGATCACCTATCGCGCGCCCGATCCCAACGTTCGCTCATTTTTCACAGTAGATACTTTCGCCGACCAGGTAGTGGACGCCGTGGGCGCGGGCGATGCCATGCTTTCCTATGCGACGCTGACTATGGCGGCCACGAAGTCCAACGTCCTCGGCTCCATCCTGGGTGCGCTCGCTGCTGCGGTCGCCTGCGAGCACGACGGCAACAACCCGGTCGCGCCGGAGGATGTCCTAAAAAAAATCAATGCGCTGGAAAAGCGCTCCCGCTTTGAATGAGAGTTACGATTATCGGCTTGGGAGTGCAGGGCCGGAAGCGACGCGCCGTGGCTGGCGATCTGGTCGTGGCTGTGGTGGATCCCGTTGCTGAGGGAGTTGATTTTCAGAAGATCGAAGACGTGCCGCTCTCCGCGTATGACGCTGCTTGCGTCTGTGTGCCCGACCTGGAAAAGTTACCTGTTCTGCGCTACCTGCTTGCCCATGGGAAGCACGTCATGGTGGAGAAACCCATGCTGGGCACATCGGCAGAGATTCAGGATCTGATTGATTTGTCCCGCGCCAATCACGCGTCCTGCTACACCGCTTACAATCATAGATTCGAGCCGCATATCGCGAAGCTAAAACAAATACTCGACAGCGGTGATCTGGGAAAAATCTATCTGGCAAAATTTTTCTATGGCAATGGCACCGCCCGCGATGTGCGCAACTCCCCTTGGCGCGACCAGGGTTCCGGCGTCATCGTCGATCTCGGCTCGCACATGCTCGACATGGCCCATTTTCTTTTTGGCCCGCACGAAACCCCAGGCGAACTTTGGAGCGTGGACCGTTTTGAAAACAAAGCCCCCGATCATGTCCTCTTCGGCTATCGCGGAAGCATGGTGCTGGAAATGGAGGCGACTCTGCTTTCCTGGCGCAACACCTTTGGTCTCGACGTCTACGGCGAACTCGGCAGCGCGCACATCGACTGCCTCTGTAAATGGGGACCGAGCACCTTGACCGTGCGCACGCGCGTGCTGCCAAGCGGTCGACCTTCAGAGACCGTTGAAGTTTTGGAGCAGCCCGATCCCACTTGGAAACTTGAGTTCGACCACTTTCTGCAATTGTGTTCCACTGGCGGAACGAACCTCCCGAATGACCTTTGGATCAGCAACGCCTTCGCGAACCTGAAACTTGTTTCCGGGATTCCTACCGACTGACGCGCCCATGCTTACTCATCTTCACTCATCCGCGCGCAAACCATCCCGCGCCGTTGTGCTCGGAGCCGGGGGGTTCATCGGCGGAGCCATCCGTCGCCGCTTGGAAAAAGAAAACATCCCCACGCTCGCAATCGGCCGCTCGACTTTCGACCTGCTATCGCCCGGTGCCTCGGGCTCATTGAGCGCCGCGCTCCAGCCTGATGACACTTTAATTTTCGTTTCCGCCAAGGCTCCGGTGAAGAATCCGGCCATGCTAATCGAAAACCTCCGCATGGGAGAAGTCGTGTGCGCTGCACTCCAGGGGCAACCAGTGAACCACGTCATTTACGTCAGTTCCGACGCAGTCTATAAAGACAACCCCGAGCCGCTCAGTGAAACATCCTGCGCCGAACCCGGCAGTCTGCATGGTGTCATGCACCTCGCCCGTGAGGTGATGCTACGCTCCGCTTATGTCGGCCCGCTCGCGCTCCTTCGGCCCACCCTCGTTTACGGTCTTGACGATCCCCACAACGGTTATGGCCCAAACCGCTTTCGTCGCCTCGCTGCCAAGGGAAAAGAGATCATTCTATTCGGCGAGGGCGAAGAGCGCCGCGACCACGTTGCGGTTGAAGACATCGCCGAACTCGCTTCGCTAATAGTGAAACACCGCAGTGTCGGCACCGTCAATGCCACCTCTGGTGAAGTTGTTTCTTTCCGTGAGCTCGCCGAATTTTGCGCTGCGCAATTTCCATCCCGAGTGGCAATCAAAGGCTCGCCGCGTTCCGGCCCGATGCCACACGATGGCTACCGGCCCTTCGCGCCCTCGGCCGCACTCACGGCATTTCCCGATTTCCAATTCACTTACTGGCGCGATGGCCTAACCCGCGACTGCACCGCCACTAAAAAAGCCTGACCTATGATCGGATTCATCGGACTCTCCCACCTCGGCCTGAACTACAGCCTAGCCACTGCAGCTAAAGGCTTTGATGTAATTGCCTACGATCCCGATCCCGCACTCGCCGCCCAATGCGCCGCAGGAAATTTCCCTATCGAAGAACCGGGCTTCAAAGAACTCTTCACCACTCATCGCGCCCGCCTGCATTACACCGCCGATGCTGCAAATCTCGCGCAGTGTGACTTGGTCTTCTATGCACTCGACACCCGCACCAACGAGCGCAATGAAAGCGATACGGCTCCGCTGACGAAACTCATTTACGACACTGCGCCAGCCCTGGCCGCCGGAACCACTGTCGTGCTGCTAAGCCAAGTTTCGCCGGGTTACACGCGCCAGCTCGTCGCCGATCTCGAGAAGCGCCCTGACGTGAAGATTCGCTTATTCTATTATCAAGTGGAGACATTGATCTTCGGTGCCGCCGTTCAGCGCGCCATGGAACCCGAGCGCTTCATTGTCGGCGCGCTTGATCCGACGACTCCGTTGCCCGCCGGTTTCGCCGAATGGCACACCGCATTCAAGTGTCCCGTGCTCGTCATGCGTCTGGAGAGCGCCGAACTGGCCAAGATCGCCATCAACTTTTTCCTCGTCTCCACAGTCTCAACCACGAACACTCTCGCTGAAGTCTGCGAAGCTATTGGTGCAGACTGGAATGAAATCGCCCCGGCGCTGCGGCTCGATAAACGCATTGGCCCGCACGCCTATTTAAAACCCGGACTCGGCATCGCCGGTGGCAACCTCGAACGCGATCTCGTCACCGTTCGTCAACTCGCGGCGCGTCACGGCACTGATGACGGAGTCGCCGCCGCCTGGCAGGCTAACAGCGTCCACCGGCGTGACTGGGTGCTCCGCCGAGTTCAACGAGAGCTTCTCGATCACAATCCGAATCCACTCATCGCCGTCTGGGGTCTCGCTTATAAGCAGGACACTCATTCAATAAAAAACTCACCGTCGATCGAACTCATCCGCACGCTCAGTCACTGCCGCATCCAGGCTCACGATCCCGCCGCCATCATCTCGCCTTTCGATTTTCCCCACGTGAAAATCTGTGCTGCGCCGCAAGGTGCGCTCGATGGAGCGGACACGCTGCTAATCATGACACCGTGGCAGCAATACAGCGCCATCCCTACCGCCGAAATTAAAGCCCGTCTCAAGGGCCGACTCGTCATCGATCCTTACGCAGCGCTTAATGAACAAGACTGCCGCTCGCTCGACCTCACCTATCACCGACTCGGATGCTGACCCACCTCAATCCTTCATCCGTCCCTCCGTCGCGCGTCGTCATTCTCGGCGCGCACGGATTCATCGCTAGAGCACTGGCCATAAAACTGACTGTGAGTAAAATTCCAGTCTTGGCGATTTCGAGTCAAGAGCTTGATCTGACACTTCCCACCGCCGGACAGATCCTCGCCGCGCAATTACAATCAACCGACGCCGTCGTGATGACCGCCGGACTCACGCCGGACAAGGGGCGCGACACTGCCACACTAATCAGAAACTTGTGCATGGCTGAGCAAGTTGTCAACGCCGTTGCCCTGCAGCCTTGCGCCCATCTGATCTATTTCAGCTCCGATGCCGTTTACGATTCGCGTCATCCTGATGTCAGCGAATCCACACCGGCTGCCCCGAGCGATTTATACGGGGTGATGCACCTCGCCCGCGAATTGGCTTTAGCTCAAGTTACCACTCAGCAGCGAATTCCATTCTGCATTCTGCGCCCTTGCGCGATCTACGGTGCCGGAGACACGCACAACAGTTACGGTCCGAACCGCTTCCTCCGCACTGCGCTCACCGAAGGGAAAATTAAACTCTTCGGAGCTGGTGAGGAGACACGCGACCATGTCTGCATCGACGATGTCATTGAATTAACCGTGCAAGCGTTACACCATCTCAGCAGCGGAACTCTTAACTTGGTGAGCGGACAATGCGTGACCTTCGCTCAATTGGCGGCAAAAATTAATCATTTGCTGGGCGGCAGCATCACCATCGAGTCACTCCCCCGCAGCGGATCCGTCACGCATCGCCGTTTCGACACCGATTCGCTTCGTCAGGCTTTTCCTGCTCACACCGCGATTCCTCTCGATACTGGTCTCGCTCAAACCATCTCGGAGCTGCGTCGAAACCAAGCATAATGATTTCCTTCCTCCGTATCTGGCCAAAACGGGCTCTTGCCGTTCCACTCCTGCGATGGCTGATCGCTGGCCTGATCTTTTTGGGCCTTTCCACGTTCTTTCTTTACATCTTCGTCGATTTGATCGGGTCCAGTGTAATGATTGGCACCTTGCTGACCATTGAGGCCAGCACCCTGCTCCGTTTTTATGTAAATGAAAAATGGGTCTTCGCCACCCACGCGATGTGCTGGCGTCGGCTCGGGCATTACCATGTCGCCAATGCCGGGGCCTCGGCGGTGTGGTGGATCGCCACCAACCTCCTCAATCATTTCGGAGTAAATCATCTTCTCGCAGCGATCCTGGCCGTGGGCCTTTCCACTGGCGTCAGCATGGCCACCAATTTCCTATGGGTCTGGCGCGCCAAGCATCCTCCAGCTGAGTCATGACATCGCCCGACCCAACCCATGAGTTGACTTTTTCTGAACATGCTATGATTGACTCAAATTGGACGATCTGCTGTGGAAGCAGCCACGCATAGAATGATATGCAGCAGTAATTTAAAAAATCGATTCGAGCAAATGACAGCTATCAAACCAAAGCTTGATGCAGCAGCGTCCCGAACGCGCTGCTGGCAGATGCGCAAACGAATTCTTGAAGTTTCCCAAAAAATTAGTGCGCTTCACATTGCCAGTGCTTATTCGTGCCTTGAGATTGTAGACACGATTTATCACAGCCTCATGCGGCGCGACTCGACGGGCAACTCGCCGGACACGTTTATCCTGTCCAAGGGACATGGCTCAATGGCACAATATGCTGTCTTGGAACAACTCGGCGTGATCAAGCCAGAGGAATTAGATCTATACTGCCAGCCCGGCGGTAAATACGCAACACATCCGGATTACAGATTGCCAGGCATCGAGGCTTCGACTGGTTCGCTCGGTCATGGTCTTGCCCTCGGAATAGGCATGGCTTTAGCGGACAACATTCAGAAACAAGACCGCGTGATCTATGTGGTTCTGAGCGACGGCGAGATGGAGGAGGGCTCAGTATGGGAAGCGATGCTGCTCGCTCCAAGCCTTGGCGTAAAAAACATCGTCGCAGTGGCGGACCTGAACGATTTTCAATCCCTTGGTCAGACTAGCAAGATTCTACCGAATTTTTATCCATTCGGAGAGAAAGCGCGCGCTTTCGGCTGGGAAGCGCACGAAATAGACGGACACGATCCCCAGGCGGTGCATGACACCATCGCAGCTCGCCGGGGCGACAAACCCATGATGATCGGCGCGCGCACAATCAAAGGGAAAGGCGTGAGCTACATGGAGAACGTTCCTATCTGGCATTATCGCTCACCAAACCCTCAGGAATATCAGCAGGGAATGGACGAACTCAATTCCGCTTATCACTCATGAGAGACACCTTTTCTCGCATACTTTACCAAGTGGCCAAGGCAGACCCGAAAATCTGTATCGTGGTCGCTGACATCTCGCCCGCTGGCAGCATGAATCAGTATCGCGAGGAATTTCCCGATCGCTTCATGAACGTGGGCGTCGCCGAGCAGGCGATGATCGGTTTCTGCGCCGGGTTGGCGATGCGCGGCATGAAGCCATTTGCCTACACCATCGCGACATTTGCACTGTATCGTCCGTTTGAACAGATTCGGGTGGATCTCTGCTATCAAAACCTGCCCGTCACGGTTGTCGGAATCGGCGGCGGCGTGACCTACTCCGTGCTCGGTGGCACGCATCACGCGCAGGAAGACATCGCCATCATGAGTGCGTTGCCGAACATGAGCATCCTCGCGCCGTGCGACCCGCTCGAAGCCGAGGCGGCAACTTGGGTCTGCGCGAAACACCAAGGCCCGATGTATCTCCGCATGGGCAAGGCCGGCGAACCTGTGCTGACGGCAAACGCACCAGATGCCTTCCAGTTTGGCAAAGCTCGTTGCATCAAGGCCGGCAGCGGCACGGCGGTCTTGTCATATGGCATCATCACCAAGATGACGCTGGAACTCGTCGCCAAGATCGAGCAGGAACAGGGCGGGCAGGTCGCGGCTTATTCCATCCACACCATTAAGCCACTCGACCAGGAAGGTATCGTAAGTATTTTACAGAAATACGACCGTGTGATCGTGGTCGAGGAACATTCATCACAGGCTGGTCTCGCGATGCAAACCAAGGCCCTTGCCTACGAAAGCGGCGCGAAGTGCAAACTGCACACCTTTTCGTTGCAGGATCAGTTCATCCATTTCTATGGCAGCCACGGCGACCTGCTTAAGCAACACGGCCTGCACCCGGAATTAATGTATCAGCAAATCTACGCGTAATTCGCATGGCTCATCTTGATATCATTTCCCGCGTTCACAACGCCACCAAGCGCAATTATGTCCAGCGCGTGGTGGAAAACGACAAGGCTGAATGCGCCGAGATATCCAAGCGCTTCGACATAGAATATTTCGACGGCGATCGCAAGTTCGGCTACGGCGGATTTCGTTACGACGGACGATGGGTCGAGATCGCCAAGGCTTTGGTCAAACATTACGATCTCAAGCCCGGCGCACGCATCCTCGACATCGGCTGTGCCAAGGGTTTTCTGGTGCATGATTTCATGAAGGTGTTGCCTGAATCCGAGGCTTTTGGACTCGATGTATCCCATTACGCGATTGCCAACGCCATGCCCGAGGTGAAGGGCCGCCTCATCCAAGGCAACGCCACTTCACTCCCCTACCCGGACAACAGCTTTGATCTCGTCGTCTCCATCAATACTCTGCACAACTTGCGCCTTCCCGATCTGGAGAAAGCCCTGCGCGAAATTGAGCGGGTCGGAAAGAAACACAAGTTTGTCGTTAACGACTCCTATCGCAATGAACGGGAGAAAGTGAATCTGATGTATTGGCAGCTGACCTGCGAATGTTTTTTCACACCCGAGGAATGGCAATGGGTTTTTGACAAATGCGGTTACCGTGGCGACTACGATTGCATTTATTTTGAATAATTCCCCCATGTCAGAACCGCATCCACCATCGAACGGCTCGTCAGAAGTCAATCCACCAGGCGAAGCGGACTCGATTACGCTCACGATCGTCGTCCCCTGCAAGAACGAAGAAGCCAATATCACCGGCACCCTCCAGACCATCGCCGGAGCCATGAAGGAAATCGGTTGCTCCTATGAGGTTCTAGTGATGGACGATGGCTCGACTGACGGAACCTCCAGCAGGATCGCTGAATTTCAACGGATCCATCCTGAACTCCCTATTCGCCACCATCGGAATCCGACAAATATCGGTGTCTCACGAACCTATGTAAACGGAGCTTTTCTTGGAAAAGGAAAATACTACCGGATGGTCTGTGGCGATAATGTCGAGCCACAGGAAACCATGGTGGCTATTTTCAAGATGATGGGACAGGCTGATATCATCATTCCTTATCATCAGAAACTGACCGGAAAGAGTGGATTGAGAATCGCGATATCAAAGTTCTATACGTTTTTGGTCAATCTTTTCAGCGGAAACTCCATCCACTACTACAATGGCTGCGCCCTACATTTGCGCAAGCATGTTCTGCGATGGCACTCTTACGCCTTCGGTTTCGGATTTCAGGCGGACTTCACCACACGACTGATCCAAGAAGGCGCTTCCCACCAGGAAATAGCGATACGAGCCACGCATGTGAACAAGGGCAAGGGATCCTCGCCGTTCAATT
>JAIOQF010000061.1 GCA_021413535.1 Verrucomicrobiota bacterium | reverse complement strand
ATTCAGCGCGTCGGCTTTGCTGACATTCTTCGCGCGCCTGCCGATGATGACGGCGAGTTCGCATTCATAGTCCACCCGGGTGCTCGCAAGATGAGTGGGGATCTCGATGGCATCGCCCGGATTTTGCACGGTGCTGACCGGCTTGTGGAAGAGCACCGGCCACTGTGGGATGGGCGCGTTAGTCTCGGTGGCATGCTGACGGTAGTTCAAGCCGATGCACGGGATGCTCACGGGTGCGAGTGGTGCGAGAAGTTTTTTTACCACGGCACTGGTGCTGCTGGCGCGATGTTCTCCAAAAAGCTCGCCCTCAAGCAGAACCGCGGTGCCGTCATCCTCCAGGACGCCGTGGCGGATAAAGTCTTGATTGTCGATGAAGCGGATGATTTTCATGAGTGAGATGGTGATGCGTTTTCTAATCGAGAAGTTGCATGATGAACACCGAAATCTCCAAGGTCAACGATTGGCCCGCAGTAATGTTCAACGAAATTTCGAATGCTCTTCGAGTCTGGCTGGCGATTTGATTGTCACGTGGTGCCCGGTTGTTTTTTGTTTCCAAGTGATCAGAGCGCGCCTAGTCTGCCGGTATCATGAAATTTCATCTTTATCCCGGCAGTCGCAGATTAATATCTTCCGCAGTCCTGGTTCTGAGTTGCGGGCTTTTTTCAGCTTGTTCGGTTCGACTTCCGACGCACGCTTCCAACCAGACGAAGAAGGAGACGGCTCCGCTTTTTAAATGGTGGGGCGATGACACGAGCGGTCCGGCTGCGATCAAAATCAATCTCGACGAGCAGAAGGCCGTGATTTACCGTGGCGGACAGGAGGCTGGCTGGACGATTCTGGCTTCTGGCACCACGAAGCATCCCACGCCGAGCGGGACTTTTTATGTTATGGAGAAAATTCAGGACAAGGTCTCCAATACTTACGGCGTCATCATGAATGAGGCGGGCGAAGTCGTGAACTGGGATGCGAAAGCTGGAGTGACTTCTGTCCCGGCGGGTTGTCGTTTTGTGGGTGCACAAATGCCCTATTGGATGCGCATCACGAGCTATGGCGTGGGCATGCACGCGGGAGATATTCCGGAGCCGGGCCTGCCGGCATCACACGGTTGCATCCGACTGCCGCGTGATTTTGCCGGAACACTTTACAATGTCGTGGATGTGGGCACGCAAGTGACCATCACGGGAACCGGTCAGTATGTTGCTCCACTGGGAAATGGCCAGCCGCAGGCGGCTCAGACCCGCACCAGCGAAACGACACCCGCGCGAAGTTCTTCCGTCGCCAGCTTGCGATAGAAGCACGTCGGTGCCTTGGTGTGGCAGCAGCCGCCGCCGAGTTGCTCAACTTTGAGCACAAGTGCGTCTTGATCGCAATCGATGCGGATTTCTTTCACGATCTGGAACTCGCCTGACGTAGCACCTTTGTGCCAAAGTTTTTTCCGGCTCCGGCTGAAATACACGGCTTGGCCGAGCGCAAGCGTTTGCTTCAAGGACTCCTCATTCATATAGGCGAGCATCAGCGGTTCGTTCGTTCGCCAGTCCACCGCCATGGCGGGAATCAAACCGTCGGCATCGAACTTCGGTGCGAGCACGAGTCCTTGCTCGACAGTTTCTTGAGTGTCGCGGGTGGCGAACTGGATTTGGTTGGGATCAACGGCCATGCGCTCAATGAATCCGAAAACTGGCTGGTGGAAACCAAAAATTCCAACCTTCGTGCAAGCGGTCGTTGCCATCCGGCGTGCAGCATCTAGCATCGGGCGCGACCATGTCGTTTAAATCCGCCCATGCCCTGCAACTTCTCGACCGCGCCCGCGAGCGCGGCCGGCTGGGTCATGCCTATCTGATTTGCGGCCCGAGGGAGGCGGAGTTGGAGAAGTTCGCTGCGCGGTTTCTAAATCTGGTATCGGGCACCACATTGTCCGATTTAGATGCCTGGGCTCAATCTGGAATTCCTGTGTTGCGGCCGGAAAGTAAATCGAGAAAGATCATCATTGGCGAGGCGGGAAAGGGGGAGGGGATTCGCGAGATGGAACGTCAGCTTCATCTCTGTGCCGCCCCCGGTGGATACAAATTCGCGGTCATCGTCGATGCCGAGCGCATGACGGAGCAGGCGCAAAATGCATTTCTCAAGACTCTGGAGGAACCGCCGCCGCGCACCCATATCTTGCTCACGTCCGAACAACCGGAGCAATTTCTTCCAACAACACTTTCCCGAGTGATTAAAGTTCCGCTAATGCCAGAAAGCGGCGTGCGCCAGCTCGGGGCTGACGAACTGCGTCTGGCAAATATTCTGACCAAGTTCTCGCAGAACAAGCTGCCGAACACGATGGCTTCTGCGCTGGGGATTAGGCGAGAGTTTGAAGACATTCTGGATTCGATACGTGCGCGCATCGAGAAACAATTGGAAGATGAGTTTGACGATGAAAAGAAGCTTTTGAAACAAACGACGGATGTCTCCAGTCAGACGATAGACAAGATCGAGGAAGAAATGACCGCTGCTGTTCAGGTGCGCTTCCTCTATCAGCGCACTGTGATGTTGGAATTTCTGCTGTCATGGATGGGTGATGTCATGCGCCATCAGTCGGGTGCGGATCGCTTTGACCTGCCCTCGCACATGGAGGCCACTCGGGCGCTGGCTGATCACTGGGACGCCGCCACCGTCAACCGGGCCGTGAAAGAACTGCGCCGTCTGAATTCCAACCTGCACACGAACGTCAGCCCCGCACTTGCGCTCGACAGCGCGTTTATCACGGCGTTTGCCTGAGGCGATATTTTATGACTGCGAAAAACAACAGCCGCTGGCATTGGGCGCTTTGTTTTATTTTCGGAGCCGTCTTTATCTTCGCCGGTTATGTGAAGGTGCGCGATCCGCAGTTGTTCCTGGTCGCGATCCGTGGATTCCGGGTTCTGCCGGATCCCTTCGCGGCCTGGCTGGCGCTGGGGCTTCCGTGGTTGGAGATTTTTTGCGGGCTGGCTGTGATGTCGGGATTTCTCCGGCGTGCAGGACTATTGTTGCTCAATGCCTGCCTGATGGTGTTTCTGGTGGCGATTGTCATCGCGTGGAGCCGGGGTTTGGACATCGAGTGCGGCTGCTTTGGCAACACGATCAAAACGAGCATGATGACGGAACTGGTGATTGATCTGGTGTTGCTGGTCACGGGGTTGAGCTTGCTGCGCCGACAAACATCCTTTCCCTGAACGGGTGTTTGTGATACGCATGTTCTGAAATGAAGAAGATTCACCGCCGAACTTTCACGCGCGCCGGTCTGGGCATGATGATTCCGCTGGGAATCTCGTGCGGGCCGGGTGAGCGCGGGTCTGCCAACGGTGATGTGACGGTGAAGATAGCTGTGCTGTTTGATTCGAGGCGCGATCCCTTTCGCAACTCCCAGTCTTATTTGTTGCAGAAACTGGTGCAGTCACGGGCTGCGACTGAATTTCTTATATGGGATGCCGGAGGCGATGAGCAAGTCCAGACCAAAAACCTCGCGGCTGCGCTGGCGGTGAGTCCAGATTTCATTTTTCTCTTTCCGGTGAATTTGGCTGCGTTGACACCGATGCTTCTCCAGCCGGGCAAATCAGCATCGAGGATATTTATCTTTGCTGATCTGGAGTCCAAAAATCCAAGTCACACGATCATGGTCTGTCCGGACACAGAGATCGGACGCGTCGCGGGCGAGTTTGTGATTCGATCGCTCCAGCTGAAAGCTGCTGAGGAAGGCCAGACGGTGCCCGCGGGGCGCATCGTGGAGCTGACCATCGCTCCGCCCGATACGTCGCATGGCGGATACAGTGAGGGATTCATCAAATCCATTTCAAATCAATCGGGCATCACGCTCGTGCATCAGGCCCCCTGCAAGATGCTGGGCGAAGATGTGGCTGACCGCCTGAAGGAGGCGCTGCGTTTGCAGGGGAGCTTTGACGTGATCTTCGCGCATAACGATCTGATTGCGGCTGCAGCGTCAAAGGCGATTGCTGTCGCGCAGCCTGAACTTGTCGGGCGCATCCTCGTGCTGGGTGTGGATGGAAATCTCGGCAAAGGCGGCGGCAAGGAGAAGATTATCAACGGTGAAATCGACGCCACGATTTATCGCCCGCCCTTGGTCGATTTGGCCTGGTCTATCGCCGAGAAATGTCTGGCTGATCCGCGCTTCATTCCGAAGTCACGCTACGAGGTTAAGCCGGTCGCGTTGAACTTTGAAGCTGCCATCGAAGTCAGTAAAACGGGAATTCCGGCCCCATCGGTTGAGTGATTAAATTGGCGCGGTGAATGTGGCAGACCGTTTGACAAGCTACCTTCGCCCGGTATTCTTCTGGGTGCTTTTTGGCCGACCGTTTTTTAAGAACGGAGAATTTAGCACCCATAGCTCAACGGATTAGAGCATCTGACTACGGATCAGAAGGTT
>JAIOQF010000374.1 GCA_021413535.1 Verrucomicrobiota bacterium | reverse complement strand
TGCAGTTTCTGCATATGCCCTGGCCTGGTTTGAAGCAGACATTTTATGGCGAGTGGCACATCGAATTTCATCTCAGCGACCTTCCAACGGGTCCGCGCGAGATTTCTGCCTGGGTCTTCGATTTCAAACGCCAGTCCGTTGCCCGAATGGCGGGTGTCTTTCGTGTTGATAGCAATAAAATGACCGTTGAAAGACTCGAGAAAATTGAAGAGTCAAAAATTAAGAGGTGACCGTGGAAGCGTATTCAAGCTTTCTTGCTGATGTCATGGATGATGACCACTGAGATGCTCCACGCAAATGCGCGACCATGTCTCAAGCAGTTCCAGTGCGAGCAATTCTGGCAGTGTGCGGAAACCGATGTCCTGGATCGCATCTTCGTTTGATGCCACAACATCGCTTTCCAATTCAAAGAGATGCACGACGCCGAGGTGAACTTGGCCGACTTCGTTGGATTCGTCATTGATCAAGCCGATCACGCGTTGCGTGTGCCCGTCCGCGATGCGCAGTTCCTCGTCGATCTCACGTTCGACTCCGTTGAGGTAGGTGGTGCGAGCCAGTGAGTCTTCGCGTTCATCATGTGGATTGATGTGGCCGCCGATGCCGATGCTCTGTTTGGCGTGCAGCCGCTTTTCTCCACCCTTGCCGCCGCGGGTATAGACGAGGTATTTTCCCTGATGATGGAAAATGGAATAGGGGATGATTTGTTTATGAGATGGATCGGTCTCTGCTGCGGTGCGGGGCAGAAAATAATTCGCACCTGGCGCGAGGATGGCGTCGAGGTAGCGCTGGGCATCGGGCTGAAAACCTTCGAAGGCGCCGAGCTGATCAAAAAGCTGGCGTGGGATGACGAGAATGTGTTCTTCGGGCATGACGGCTTCGCATAGGCGAAGGCGAGGAGGGCGGCAATGGAAATTTACTGTCACACGCGCACTCTTTCGCGCTAGATTCGCCAGAGATCTCCCGTTTACACAAAGTTAGGGCAGACGAATAGATTCTCTCATCAAGCTTCATGACAAAATTCAAAATTCTTTTGTTCACGGTCGCCATGTGTTGCGGCGGCTTCACTTCTCATGCGTTCGCGAAGATCGAGTTCAATCGCGATATCCGGCCGATTTTTTCAGACACTTGTTTTCAGTGTCACGGCCCTGACGAAAAACAACGCAAATCTAATCTGCGTCTTGATGTGCGAGCTGAAGCGTTGAAGCCCGCGAAATCTGGTGCGATTGCCATCGTTCCTGGAAAGCCGGAAAAGAGCGAGATCATCGCGCGGGTGTTTACAGATAGTGAAGAAGACCTGATGCCGCCCACGAAATTGCACAAACCGCTGACGAAGCAGCAGCAGGAATTACTGAAACAATGGGTCGCCGAGGGCGCGGAGTATCAGGGGCATTGGGCGTTCATCGCGCCGACTACGCCGGTCATTCCGCAAATCCAAAATCCAAAATTTAAAATTCAAAACCCCATTGATGCCTTCATCCTCGCGCGGTTGCAGAAAGAGGGGCTGCAGCCCATGCCGGAAACTGATCGTGCGACTTTGATCCGCAGGGTATCGCTCGACCTGGTGGGATTGCCGCCATCGCCAGAGGAAGTGGACGCATTTCTGAATGACAACACTCCGAATGCTTATGAGAAAGTGGTGGATCGCCTCCTGGCCTCGAAACACTACGGCGAACAGATGGCGCGGCAATGGCTCGACTTCGCCCGCTATGCGGACAGCCACGGGTTTCAAACCGACAGTAGCCGGGAGATGTGGCCCTGGCGTGACTGGGTTATCAAGGCTTTCAATGAAAACCTGCCTTACGACCAGTTTACCATCCAGCAGATCGCAGGTGACTTGCTGCCTAACGCCACGCGCGACCAGATTGTCGCTACAGGCTTCAATCGCAACCATCGCCTCAACGGCGAGGGCGGCAGCATCACGGAGGAATGGCGTATCGAGAACATAATCGACCGCGTGGAGACGATGAGCTTCACTTGGCTCGGTCTCTCAATGAACTGCTGCCGCTGTCATGATCACAAATACGATCCATTTACGCAGCGTGATTTTTATTCGTTATTCGCGTTCTTTAACAACGTGCCGGAAAGCGGCATGATCCAGGCTGGGTCGAATCGCTCGGGAGGAAATACTCCGCCGGTGATCGATGTGCCGACGGTCGAGCAGGAGGCAAAGCTCGTGAAGTTGAACTCGGACGTGAAAGTCGCGGAACAGCACGTGATGGAGGCGGCCAAGCTTCTACCCAAGCTTTTAACCGAGTGGGAAACCAAAGCGATGGCGCAGATGGTTGTGGAAAAAACCGCCTGGGATGTCATCGCGCCGGTGTCGGTGAAGTCGCAGGGCGGCGCCACGCTCACGAAGCAGAGCGACGGCAGCTATCTCGCGAGTGGCACCAACCCCGACAGCGACGCCTATGTCATCACGGCGAAAATGCCGGGTGCTGAGGTGAGCGCGTTTCTGCTTGAATGCTTCCCTGATGCGAGTTTGCCGAATCAAAGTCTTGGCCGCGCATCCAATGGGAATTTCGTCCTCGCAGAGTTCGAGGTGGATGTGATGAGCACTGAAAATGGCGGGAATCCTGTTCAGGCGAAGATTGGGAAAGCGCAGGCGGACTATTCTCAGAAGGGATATGAGATCACGAATCTTGTGACTGGCGGCAAAAAGCGTCAGAAGGGAAAAGGCTGGGCGGTCGATGGTCCTACGAAGAAGGAACCGCGCAAGGCGATGTTCGTGCTCGATAAACCGGCGCCAGCGGGCGCGACCGTGACCATCACCTTGAAGCACGATGCAATCGGGGGACACAACATTGGGCGCTTCCGCCTGTCGGCTTCCACATTGCCAGCGAAGATGGTGAACCTCGACGGGAAATCCGATCTGGCTGCAATGCACGCCATCCTGAAAATTCCTGCGAACAAACGCAGCGCGCAGCAGAAGACAGAAGTTGAGAAATACTTCCGCACGGCGGTGGACAGCCCCGTGCGCGGTGCGGATGCCGAGCTGGCCAAGTCCAGGAAAGCGCTGGAAGATTTCGAAAAAATGCTTCCGACCGTGATGGTGATGAAGGAAAACGACAAGCCGAGAGACGCCTTCATTCTCAAACGCGGCGAATACGACAAGCCCGGGGACAAGGTGAGCATGGCCACGCCAGCCGTGCTGCCTGCGATGCCGCAGGGTGCGCCATTGAACCGCCTCGGTCTTGCAAGGTGGATGGTCGATACGAAGAATCCGCTGACTGCGCGAGTGTGGGTGAACCGGGCTTGGGAGAAATTTTTCGGCAACGGCATTTGCAAATCAACGGAAAATCTCGGTTCACAGGCTGAATGGCCGAGTCATCCTGAGCTCCTGGACTGGCTGGCAACGGAATTCATGCGGATGAAGTGGGACATGAAGGCTTTTCAAAAAATGCTCGTGATGAGCTCGACCTATCGCCAGTCTTCGAAGATCACGAAGGAACTGTTCGAGCGCGATCCGGAGAACCGCCTGCTGGCACGCGGGCCGCGCTTTCGCCTGGGCGGCGAGGCGGTGCGCGACCAGGCGCTGGTGATCTCCGGTTTGCTTGCGCCCACGATCGGTGGCCCAAGCGTGCGTCCTTACATGCCGGAAGGCGTGTGGGATGAGACTAGCAAATATGGCGATCTGCGGGGCTATAAGGCCGACACGGGTGACAGTCTCTATCGTCGCAGTCTCTACACCTTTTGGAAGCGCACGGCCGCTCCGCCTTCCATGTTGCTGTTCGACGCGCCCTCCAGAGAAATCTGCACGGTGAAACGCAGCCGCACCAATACGCCGCTTCAGGCGTTGTCGCTGCTCAACGAGGTTACATTTGTCGAAGCCTCGCGCGGACTCGCTCAACAGATGATGAAACACAGC
>JAIOQF010000038.1 GCA_021413535.1 Verrucomicrobiota bacterium | reverse complement strand
AAGTCATGGGCGCGAGCTTCCGCAACAAGGGCGAGATCACCGAACTCTGCGGCTGCGATTTGCTCACCATCAGCCCCTCGCTCTTGGGAGAACTTCAGTCGGCCAATGATCCCATCACGAAGAAACTCGATGCCGCAGCCGCGAAGTCCACGAAGATCGAGCGCATCAAGTGCGATGAAAAATCATTCCGTTGGATGCTCAATGAAGACGCGATGGCCACGGAAAAAACTGCCGAGGGCATCCGGAATTTTGCGAAAGACATCGTGAAGCTGGAAACACAAATTCTCGCCGCAGTGTAAATCTTTGCGGGGGTGCTCCTCCCGCATTCAAGAGCCGCGCTCAAATGAGCGCGGCTTTTTAATACCAACGGGCAAGATAAGCGAGCTGCCCAGCCAGCAAAGAATCGAAGTTGCCTTGCTCAACAAAACTGCGACAATCGCAATCCGCTCTCCCAAGCATTCAATGTCCGACACTCCAGAGACCACTCCGCCCGTCGACCTTTCCGATCTTCGCATGACGCCGAAGTGGGTGGCCGATTTTGGAAATTCACAACCGCAGTTCCACAGTCACGAAGGAGAGTCGCAAGACCGTCCACGACGTGATCGTGATGGTCGTGGCGGCGGTGGTGAACGCGGTGGCTTCGGTGGAGGCGGCAGAGGCGGACCTCCGCGTCCAGGTGATGGCAGACCTCCCGGCGGTGGTGATCGCGGATCGCGCTCCGGTGGTCGGCGTGAAGGCGGACCTCCGCGCGCGGGACAGCGCGATGATCGGCGTGATCGCGGCGGTTTTGGCAGAGACAGAGATCACGGGCCGCGTTTTGAAAATCCTCCGGTGGTTCAGGGGCTCGTCGTTTTGATTGAACCCGACATCAAGGCCGTGGAAGCGATGGCCAGCATGATTCGCAGTGCAGGGAAAGCTTACAGTGTGTTCGATGCCGCCAAGCTCGTGCTCTCCAGTGGTGACCGCTTCGATGTGACCTTCACGATTGATGCGCCGAACGCGCCCAAGTTTGCGACTGTGCCCGCCGACGGTTCTGTCTGGCTCACTCGGGAAGATGCCTTGGCGCATCTCATGCAGAGTGATGTGCTCAGCCAGTATTACCGCGCTGAGGAAATCGAACTCGAAGAACCCAAGGGCATTTTTACCAGCGTCGCCATTTGTGGATTCAGCGGTGAGTTGCTCGGCCCGCCCAACCATCACAGCTATCAGGCCGCATTGCACCGCATCCATCGCGAAGGATTCGCGCATATTCATTTCGAGGATTTCAAGCGGCGCGTGCGGACGGATTCCAGCCCGGAAGCCGTTGAGAAATGGAAGGAATCGCAAAGGCACGGCCGGCAATGGATCGACATCAAGGCTGAAGTTCCCGAAGGCGGCGAAGCGACCCGCTTCAAATCGCGCGCCGAAATGGAAACCCACTTCAAGACGGTTTACGCCGATTCACTTCTTGGTGAAACCGCGCGCGCAACCGTGCCCGGCAACATCCCGAAAAAAAATCTGCCGCCTGCACTTTATTTTGCGCTGCGTCGTTCGGTGGACGACGCCCGAAAGCATCTGCTCGGTATCGCACAGCAGCTTTGCGCTGGATTCGAAAAGCAGGGACTGAAACTCTTCAAGCGTCGTGGCGGAAAACTCTGGGTCAGCCGCACCCGGCCGAAACTGATCGATAGCAGCGTGGTGCTCTCGGGTCGAATTTCGAAGATGATCGAGCTGGTTAAAACCAAGCCCGGCATTCATGTAAAGGCGCTGGTAGAAACCATCGCGCCCGGAGAAGAAGCAGCACCCCAGCCAACTGGTGAAGTTGCAGCGGAGGAGACCGCGACTGCAGCAGAAGCAAAACCCAGTCCGCTCGCGCAAGAACGCATCCAGGTGCTGAAGGATCTTTATTGGCTCAACAGTGAAGGCTACCTCGTCGAATACTCCGACAGCGCAGTTTTCATTGGCGTCATGGAGCCGCCACCGGCGAAACCGAAGGCCGCCAAGCCTGTCGCCGTGGAACCTGCTGCTGATGCACCAAAAGTTGA
>JAIOQF010000350.1 GCA_021413535.1 Verrucomicrobiota bacterium | reverse complement strand
AAGATTCCGAACGGAAGCTCGCGCTCAAGCTCGCTCAGTTTGGTGAAATGGTTCACGACGTTCTCGGCGACTTCCGGCCCAACCTGCTGGCGCAATACTTATATGAACTGGCGGACACCTTCCACGGTTTCTATGAAGCCTGTCCCGTGCTGCGCTCGGAAGGCCTGACGCGGCACAGCCGACTGGTGCTCTGCGAATTGACCAGCCGCGTCTTGCAGACCGGGCTCGGCCTGCTCGGCATCCAGACCACGGAACGGATGTAAAAACGCGGTCCGAAAGCTGGGCGACGAGTCATCACCCGGCTCACGCTGCCAATATTTTTTTAAGTATCCCCTGATGAATCCCTCCCAAGAAATCGCCCGCCGCCGCACCTTTGCCATCATTTCCCACCCGGATGCGGGGAAGACCACGCTCACTGAGAAGTTGCTGCTCTATGGCGGCGCGGTGCATCTGGCCGGCAGCGTGACCGCGCGCAAGAACCAACGCTCCACCACCAGCGACTGGATGGACCTGGAAAAACAGCGCGGCATCTCAGTCTCTTCCACCGTGCTGCAATTCGAATACGGCGGCTGCGTCATCAACCTACTGGACACACCGGGCCACAGGGACTTCTCCGAGGACACCTACCGCGTGCTCACCGCAGTCGATGCCGCGATCATGGTCATCGACGCCGGCAAGGGCATCGAAAACCAGACGCGCAAACTCTTCGAAGTCTGTCGCCGGCGCGGGGTGCCGATCTTCACTTTCATCAATAAGCTGGACCGGCCCGCGCGCGCGCCGCTGGCGTTGCTCGACGAACTGGAATCCGTGCTCGGCATCGGAACCTGTGCGTTGAACTGGCCGCTCGGACTCGGTTTCTCTTTTCGCGGCGTTTATGACCGACGAAAATCCAGCGTCCATCTCTTCGAGCGCACAGTCCGCGGCGCTCATCGCGCGCCGGAGACTGTCAGCGGATTGCAGGATGATGTGGTGAAGCAGAACGTGGAAGAGGCTGCCTTGAGCCAATCCATGGAGGAACTTGAAATCCTCGACAGCGCCGGCCACTCCTTCGACCGCGCGCTCATCGATCAGGGCAAACTCACCCCGGTCTGCTTCGGCAGCGCCAGCAACAATTTTGGCGTCCAATTCCTGCTCGATACATTTTTGGAACTGGCCCCGCCACCGACCCAGCGAATTGCCGGAGGTGCCACCGTGAAGCCCGAAGACGCCGGCTTCTCCGCTTTCGTCTTCAAGATTCAGGCCAACCTGGATCCGCGCCATCGCGACCGCATTTATTTCATCCGCATCGTCTCCGGCAAATTCGAGCGCGACATGATGGTGCATAATCCGCGCACCAAACAGCGCGTCTGCCTCGCCAACTCCCAGCGTCTTTTCGGCCGCGATCGCTCGACCGTGGACGAGGCCTTTGCGGGCGATGTCATCGGCATCGTCGGCAATTACAATCTGCGCATCGGCGACACGCTGAGCGAAGCGGCGGGAATCGTCTTCGATGAAACACCATCCTTTGTGCCCGAGTGCTTCGCTCATATTCACAGTTCGACACCGGCGCAATTCAAACGATTCCGAGAAGGCCTGGCGCAACTCCTCCAGGAAGGCGTCGTCCAGCAGTTCTTCCAGTCGCAATCCGTCCAGCGCATCCCGCTGCTCGGCGCGGTCGGCCCGCTCCAGTTTGAGGTCGTGCAATACCGGCTTCTCGCGGAATACAAAGCCGAGTCCCGCATCGAGAACGCCCCCTATACGTTGATCCGCTGGTTGCAGCAGAAAGAGGGAGAGACCACCCCAATCAGCGAAGCGATCCCCTGTCCAGATGCGACATTGGCTAGTGATGAATTAAACCGCCCCGTAGCGTTGTTCGCCGACGTCTGGGCCGAACGAGTCTTTGCCAAACGCAATCCTGGTCTGGAGTTGCTACCGGAACCGTTTGGGTTGTAAACCCGGCAGGAATGTCGATTTTGCTACTGGAACATGGGGAGCGCAAACTTCAGTCCGCATCTGGCGAGTTAAGGCAACGCGAGGTCTGCCGCAACCACTGAAGGCGAACACGATCCTTGATGACTATTTTTTGCAGAAAATAGTCGCGCGATGCTTCGAAAGAAACGTCAATTCCGGCGGCGCGGCATCTTCGGGGAAGTGCAGTGTCTCTCCCTCATAAGCGCCAAAGTTCTCAGCGACACTGCGTTGCGGTAGTTCGACTTTGAGTCTTGGGGAAAGCAGAAGGCGGAACTTGTCATCGAAGGCGATAAGTCCGCGATCGAATGCGGCATCATGCAAACGCGAAAGGCAAAGACCATTGCGGACGTTTAGTCGTTCCGCGACGTGGGTTCCCCACGGAAGAATGTGCGACGCAATCAACAACTCGCGAACGGCCAACTCAGTCACGCCGCAGCGTCCGCCAAAATTGTTAAGCACCGCATCGCGGAAATACTCCTGGCCACGCCGAAGTTTCACATTTGCAATCTTCTCTGTTAATCCATTACGCGGAAGCTTTCGAACAAGCACACCTTCTTTTGGGAGCACTACCAGTTCACTGCCCTCATCGGCCCCAAACAGGGCGCGCAGCGCACCCTCGCTCGCGGGAACCGCCTCGTTGAGGTCAGCATGAAACTCACTCCAAATATCACGGTCGAGTGCGCTCGCGCCAGCGAGTCCCTTGATACCGCGCAGCTTCAACACTGGGTCTAATGATGCAAAATTACAAAGTTTCATTGCCACGCTGTTCGCGCCACGCCCGAGCTTTTCCGCCAGCGCCACAATCACCGGCTGCCGCGCGTGAAGCTGACCAAAAGTGAGCTTGTGATATAGGTTCAAGGCAACGAGCAACTCATCGCGTGTCCATCGTTTTTTTGCTACCATGTGAGAAGAGTGCCAGGTTTACGGTGGCGAGGGAAGTGGAAAAGTGTTTGCCACCGCAGCCAAACTTTGCCAGGTAGTCCCTCATTGTTATGAACACGGGTTATGTAATTTTCATTCACGCTCTCGCCGAAGGCGACGTTCCTTTGGTTCGCAGTGATGGCAACAAACCATTCGTATTTCAAACTGTGGTGGACGCGCAGCGCGAGATCGCCGACGATGTCATCACCCGTCTTCACGAGTTCATTAACGGCGAGCGAGATTTTGAGGACGCGATGACGGTTGAGGAATTCATCGTCAAGGTGCGAGTTCTCCCCGATGGTTCAGTTGAAGATGAACGCGGTAACCACTTCGATTGAGCTGGATTTCCTCGACTGGGGGGTAAAGCAAAATTCGGTGACGAGCTTCGTGCGGGCGGATTCCGGCACGGCCATCGCACTGATGAGCGACGCAGGCGAAGTGGCGGCGGCGTGGGCTTTCACTGGATTGCTAGCGCACTGGTCCCGCAAGCACACGCGAGCGGTGTATGTGCCGTCCATGCGGCGCACGGAGCCGCACTGGCAATACGCCTACGGTGCGCGCGTCCGTCTGGCGCAGAAGACGGATGGGTTGCGATTGCTCAAAGCGATGGCGTCTGGCGCGGTATATTACGATCCCGGCATCAAGCTGGAACAGGCGTCCTCGGAGAAGCCGTCTTCCAAAAAGCGCAGCCAGTTCCGCGTGGCGTCGAAGAACATCGCCGCGCTTTACGAAACGGTGGAAATTGTGGAGGTTTGACAAGTGGCTGACGTGTTCTCCAAGAGCGAACGTTCACAGGTAATGTCTCGCATCCGTTCGCATGGCAACAAGGACACGGAACTGGCCCTCATCCGTATTCTCCGCGCACACCACATCACCGGCTGGCGACGGCATCAGCCCGTCTTCGGCAACCCTGATTTTGTTTTTCCAAAGCTTCGCCTAGCGGTCTTTGTCGACGGCTGCTTCTGGCATAGCTGCCCGCAACACTCGACGAAGCCGAAGAACAACGCGGCCTTCTGGCGGAAGAAACTCGCAGCAAACCAAGCGCGGGACAAACTTGTCACCCGAACATTGAAATCGCACGGTTGGCGCGTTCTTCGCATCTGGGAACATGAGCTTGTAGGGAAGAAGACATCGCAATTGGTGGCTCGCATTCAGAAGCGGACAAGCGTTGCAATCTAGTGAAGCATAGCCGCTTCCTTTTCGCCTCACGCATGACCCCGCTCTCTCTGCCTCCCGAATACGCCCGCATCAAGATTGTAAAAAGTTTCGATGAACTGGTCACGACTCCATTCAAGGACGGCATCAACGCCCTGTGCTGGCAGCGCACGCTGGCGGGTGATTTCAGCGAGATCGTGAAACTGCTTACCTTCGGCGAGGGAATCACCACGCTCGATGACGCCCAACTCCTTGATATTCCCGTAAGCGCCGCAGGCAGAGTGGCCATCGACACTCTCCTGGAAGATCAGCGATTGCTCCGGGCTCTTGAACTCGATCCTGTTCTCAATTGCATCCACGGCTACCCGCGCGACGAGGAACCAGGGCCGGTGGCCACGGATGTTTTTTCCTTCCATGTCGATAGCGCCACGACTGAAACCGATACCTGGCTTTGCACCTATCATGGGCCATCGAGCGAGGGCCTGCGCAACGATGAAGCGCAACGGCGCGTGGATGTTCCCGCAACCCGCGCTGAACTCCTCAAGCTCTTCGGCGGAGAAGACGACGATGCCTTCCTCGAATACTTGAATGAGAACTGCTACGATCTTCACTACGCTCCAAACCCGCAGGCGCTGCCATTCTCGTTCGGCCAGGGCAATCTCTGGCGCATCGCCGTGGACTGGCCCGACAGCCTGGTTCCGCCTTGCATCCATCGCGCTCCCGAAACCCGGCCAGGTGATCCGCCGCGCTTGCTGCTGATCAGTTGACGGGCTGTGGCTGGGTTGGCTTCAGACTATCTTATCGAGATACACTTTACGCCGG
>JAIOQF010000349.1 GCA_021413535.1 Verrucomicrobiota bacterium | reverse complement strand
AAAAACAACCCCGCGTTGCCACCGGATGAACCCCGGCACAATGTAGTGCCATCTTCGAAATAGATTGCGTTCGATGGAAAAAGACTGGCAGCTTCCAGAATTCAGCCGGGAAGAATTTGCCCCGAAACAGAATCGTTATGCGCTGTGTGTTTTCATCATCAACGAGGGCGCACGTATTCAGTCGCAGCTTAGCAAGATGAAGCCTCTGGCCAGCCAGGTGGATATCATCCTCGCCGACGGTGGCAGCACCGACGGCTCGCTTGATCCCGATCTTCTCAGGGCTTCCAACGTCCGTGCGCTCCTGACCAAGCGTGGACCGGGAAAACTCAGCGCGCAGATGCGCATGGCTCTGGCCTGGTCGCTGGAAGAAGGCTATGAGGGCATCATCGTTGTGGATGGCATTGTCTAGGACGACACCAGCGCCGTGCCCTCGTTTGTGGCTGCTCTCGACGAGGGATACGATCACGTCCAGGGCTCGCGCTACATCCCGGGTGGCGGTGCGGTGAACACTCCGTTCCTGCGACACTGGGATGTGTTGCTGCTTCACGCGCCGCTGATTTCACTCGCTGCAGGCCGCCGCTATACAGACACCACCAACGGCTTCCGCGCCTACAGCCGGCGCTTTCTGCTGGACGGTCGCGTGCAGCCATTCCGCGATATTTTCCAGCGCTACGAACTGCATTATTACCTGGCCATCCGCGCCGCGCGACTCGGGTTTAAATTGAAGGAGCTTCCCGTTACGCGGACCTATCCTGCGGATGCACCAGCTCCAACGAAGATCAGTCCGATCAAGGGCAACCTGCTGGTTTTGCAGACGCTTTTCCGCGCCTGCAGTGGCGCATATGATCCGCCCGCTGTTCCGACCGGCAAATAATTTTCGACAACCTTGTCTCATGGGCGGCGTTTGAGTATGATTGAGTTGAAAATCAAGACTGCCCCCACCATGAACACGCCCTCCTTCTTTTCTAACACCGATCGCCGCCGCTTTATTCTTCAGGGCCTCGCCGCTGCGGGTGGCGCCCTGATTGGAAATGATCTGTCTGCGGAAAATAAAGTGCTGCCGAAATCAGAAACGCTCGCAGCCACGCTCTATAAATCGCTCACGCCAGAGCAGAACAGCGGCATCTGCTTTCCCTTCGATCATCCGCTGCGATCCAAGGTGGACAACAACTGGCACATCACGAAACAGAAAATTGGTGAGTTTCTCACGCCGGATCAGGTCGCGATGACCAAGGAAATTTTCCACAACCTGCACAGCGAAGAATATGTCAAAAAAGTCTGGGAGCAGTTCGATGGCGACAACAAAGGAGGTGGCGGATTCCCCAGCGCCAGTATTGCCTTCTTTGGCGAACCGGATACGGGCAAGTTTGAGTTTGTGCTCACCGGACGTCACTGCACGCGCCGTTGCGACGGCGACAGTGTGGCGGGCGCAGCTTTCGGTGGCCCTATTTTCTACGGCCATGCGGCGAAGGGCTTTAATGAAGCCGCTGATCACCCGGGCAATGTTTATTGGTATCAGGCGCAGCGGGCCAATGATGTTTACAAGATGCTTGACGGCAAACAGCGGGAGAAAGCCCTGTGCGACAAGGATCGTGACGAAGAGGGCAACAAGACGGTTAAGCTCACGGGCAGCGCCAAAGATATCGACGGAATTTCGATGGCCGACCTCAGCAAGGATCAAAAGGACGGCGTGCGCCTGGTGCTGGCTGATCTACTCAAGCCGTTCCGCAAACAAGATTCGGATGAAGCGCTGAAGCTGATCGAGAAAAACGGCTTCGACAATCTCAGTCTGGCCTTTTACAAACAGGGTGACATCGGCAACGACGGCGTCTGGGACAACTGGAAGCTTGAAGGGCCGGCGATGGTCTGGTATTTCCGCGGCGCGCCGCATGTTCACTGCTGGGTCAATGTTCGCGAAAACGCTCAAGATGTGTAAATAGTCATGAAAGCGAAGCTCTATGCGGTGTTAGCACTTGCCGTGCCTGCGGTGGTTTTGCCGCATATCATCGCAAAAGCTGCGAAGAACAATGTTGGCCAGCAACTTCCTGAACTGAAGATCGTTTTTTTGGGTGATAAGCCAGACTTTGCCGGCAAACCAATGCTCATTGAATTCTGGGCCACTTGGTGCGAACCATGTCGCGATTCGATCCCGCTTTTGAACGAACTTTGGAAATCTTACAAGGACAAGGGGTTGGTCATGATCGGCATCACGAAGGAGGACGAGGCTCCGCTGAAGGAATTTGTGAAAGAAATTCCGATTCACTTTCCCATCGGTCGTGATCCGGACGCTGGTCTGGCCGCGAGTCTTGGCATCACGGTCATCCCGCACACGATCTTGGTAGACAAAACCGGAAAGATCATCTGGGAAGGACACCCGGAATCTCTTCAGACGGGCGATGTCGATAACGTGCTGAAGTAGCGGCGCAAGGCGCACGTCATTTGCACCACGGCCCGCGGGGTGCTAGACTCCGGGCTCCATGGATATCATACTTAACGCAATTCGCTTCATTGGCGTCATTTTTCTCGTCATTCTTGTCTTCAATCTCATGATTCTCGTGCATGAGTGGGGTCACTTCCTCGCCGCCAGATGGCGCGGCTTGAAGATTGAAAAATTCTACATCTGGTTCGGCAAACCAATCTGGAAGAAAACCATCAACGGTGTCGAATACGGCCTCGGCAGCATTCCGGCCGGCGGCTTTGTCGCCCTGCCGCAGATGGCGCCGATGGAAGCCATCGAGGGACGGAGTGACGAGCCGCGCGAAAAACTTCCACCGATTACTCATCTCGACAAAATCATCGTGGCCATCGCCGGCCCGCTGTTCAGCTTCATGCTTGCCTGCTTCTTCGCGGTGTTGGTGTGGTTCTTCGGCAAGCCCTCGCAAGAAGGGATCACCACCACGGAAATTGGCTATGTTTTCAAAGATACCGCTGCGGAAAAAGCCGGGTTGAAACCTGGGGATATGATTCAGTTTATCGATGGCAAACCGGTTCGCAGTTTCGGCGGTCTGGTCGATAGCGTGCGCTGGCTCGTGGTCGCGAGCGAAGGTGAGGACATCCTGTTCACGGTCGAACGCGATGGCAAGCTGCTCGACATTCCCGTGAAAGCGGAGAAGCCCCAGCTGGATGCGAACATGCCGTGGTGGAAATCACTTTTCACCCGTCCGCCTTTCCGCGAGGTCGGCATCATCGGCCGCGATACACCGATGGTGGGCGAGTT
>JAIOQF010000371.1 GCA_021413535.1 Verrucomicrobiota bacterium | reverse complement strand
CAAAATTTCCAGCGGGCGGAAGCCAAATTGCGTCAGGCGTTCAGGTCGCAAATGCACTGCCAGCGCTGGAGCGCCGGGGGGTGCTTTCACTTGGACATCAGCATGTCCGGGTGTGGCGGATAGTTCGGCGGCGATCTTCTTCGCAATGCTGTAGAGCTGGTCGAGGTCTTCGCCAAAAACATTAACGACCACCATGGAAGTTTCACCGGAAATACTTTCGCTGATGCGGTCACCCAGAAAAGTCATGACCTCGCTCTGAATGCCGGGAAACTCCTTGAGCATCTCGCGCAGGAAGGCATGGGTTTCGTTTTCCTCCTTCGGCGTGGTGCCGCGTTTTAATTCAATATGAAACTCGCTCTGATTCGGTCCCCAGGTGTCTTCGCCAGCTTCGGCGCGACCCACTTGTTGCTCGACGGTGGCGATGTGTTCGTTGGTAAGCATCATATCCGATAGTTGTTTGCCAACGCGCAGTGATTCCTCGATCGACATGCCGGGTCGGCTTTTGACGCCGACGACGAAGTGGCCTTCGCGAAACTGCGGCAGCAATTCGCCGCCAAAGAATGGAATCAAGCTGCAAGCCCCGGCGACGAGTGCGAGTGCTGCGATTAATGTGAGCCGAGGCCAGCGAGCGAAAAGCAGCAACCAATCTTGATGCAGCACCTTTAAGCCGCGCACCCATGCCGGTTCATCGTGCGCTTTGGCCCGGCTGAGAAAGATGAGACTCAGTGCCGGGGTGACAGTGAGTGCGATGGCGAGTGAGGCCATGATGCTGAGAATGAAGGCCAGGCCGAGCGGCCCGAAAAATCGCCCTTGCAAGCCGGACATAGTCAGCACCGGCATAAATACGACGGCCACGATGAACGTGGCATAGACCACGGCGCTTCGCACTTCGATGGAAGCATCGAGCACGACGCGCCAAATTTCGCGCGGCACAGGCAGTCGGGCGTTCTCGCGCAAACGACGCAGGATATTTTCCACATCGATGATCGCATCATCGACGACGACACCGATGGCCACGGCGAAACCGCCGAGCGTCATGGTGTTAATGGACACTCCGCGCCAGTCGAGAATCAGGACCGCTGCCAGCAGCGAGAGAGGAATCGAGACAAAGGAGATGAGCGCGATGCGCAAATCCATTAGAAAGAGCAGCAACACGATGCCGACCAGCGCACCACCGATGAGCAGCGAGTTCCGCACATGACCCAGTGCGGTCTCGATGAAGGTGGCGGGCCGGTGCAGGCGATCATAAATGGTGATGCCTTTGCTCTTGAGCATGGGCCGCAGTTCATCGAGCGCTTTCTCCAAGCCACGCGTGACCGTCATTGTATTGGCGAGATACTGGCTCTTCAATGTGATGAGCACTCCTGGCTCGCTCATGATGAGCGTGTCGCCAAACTTCGGCTCCGCACCCATCACCACTTTGGCTACATCGCGCAGGCGCACCACCGGCGAGCCCTTGCGCACAACAACCTCACCCAGCTCTTCCAGCGTGAACATCTGACCGCTGCTTTGAATGACAATGCGCTGTGCCGGGGTGTCGATGAAGCCCGCGCCGCGCACTCCGGTCGAAGCCTTGGCGCATTCGAGAACGTCGCCAATAGTTAGATCAAACGCGGCCAGTTTCTCCGGCATTACCTGGACTTGCAATTGTTCTACTTCACCGCCGAACACGCTGGCGGCAGCAACCCCTTCGACGGCGAGCAGACGTGGCTTGATCGTCCAGTCGACCAAGGTGCGCAGCTCGCGCCCCGACATTTCTTTAGAAACGAACCCGACCTTGAGCAGGTCCATCGTCGATGAAGTGAGTGGCGAAAGCGTGGGTGTGTGCACTCCGTCGGGAAGTTGTCGGGCCAGAGTTCCGAGCTTCTCGGCGAGCGACTGGCGACCGATGTAAATATCAGTGCCGTCTTTAAAGACCACAGTGACGACGCTCAGACCTTGGATGCTTTCGGAGCGCACAGACTTTAGTGTAGCGGCGCCGTTGACTGCGCTCTCGATGGGCCGCGTGACCAGCACTTCCACTTGCTCGGCAGAGAGTCCCGGTGCTTCAGCCTGAATCGTGACCTGCGGTGCGACAAACTCGGGAAACACATCGAGCTCCGCCTGTGATGCGACATAGCCGCCCCAGCCCAGTAGCACGAGTGCAAGCGCGATGACAATGCCGCGATGCCGCAGCGAAAGCTCAACGATTCTTGAGAGCATGACTTAGTCCGGTGCGCCTCCGCCTTGCGCTTTGAGTTCTTCGCTGAGCAACGACGACGCGCCGACCACCACGATTACATCGTCAGTCGTGAGTCCGCCGCTTTCGGTGATGAACCAGCCTTGGTTGCCGTCGAGTGGTGTATCCAGCGTGATGGGTTTGCGGATATATTTTTCATCTTCCTCCTGAGCATAAACCCAGGTCCGGCCATCGTGACGCAGCACGGCAGATCGCGGCACGACAAATCCGGAGCGCGGTTTTTCCGGCAGTTCCAACCAAGCGGAGAGCGCCATGCCGGGTCGCAGTGTCAAGGGTGGCTTGTCCACCCGCAGGATAAATCCCTGGGCTTGTGTCTTTGGATCTGCGGCCATCGCTGGCATCAGTTCGGTCGCGTTGAATGGTGCATCTTCTCTTCCTATGACGATGATGCGGGCACTCTTTGGCAGTTCCGCCAAGGCATCGCCCGGCATCAAGTCCACTCGGATGAGGGCGGTGCTGCCGCTGACTAGATGATCGATGAATGCGCGGCGCTTGGTGGCGTCGCTGTTGAAGATTGTGCTCCATTGCAGTTGCGCTCCGCGAACGAGTCCTTCGACTTTGATCTGATCCGCGAGGAACTGAGCCTTGGAAGCTTCGGCGATTTTCTTGGGCGTGTCATTGGTGGCCATGAGCGCCTGCGCGCGCTCGCTTTCAGCTTGCGATGCGACGAGAGCGGCCTCGGCAGCGGCGAGTTCACCATTTAGAACCACGAGTGCAGTGGGATCCAGCACACTGCCGAAGGCCCGGCGACACGCTGGCATCTCCATTTTCTTCGGCTGTTCTTTTTTGATGGCGAGTGCGACCGCTTTTTTCTTCTCCAGCACCACGACGTATTCTTCTGGCTTCGTTTCTTCTGTTGTTTCCGTTTCTTCCTTGGCAACGGGCTTATTCTGTTGCTGGCGAATGCCAATCCACAAAACCCAACTGAGACCGGCGAGCACTCCGACGGTGGTGAGAAAATGCAGGAGCTTCTTCATCGGGCGAGCGGGGTTTGGGTGGCATCTTCCAAGGCGCCGAGCGCGGCCTGGATTTCTGCGATTGCATCGGCGCGTGCGGCCAGCGTGGAAGCTCTCTCCACATTGGCGCTGAGCAGTGCACTGCGATCGCCGGAGCCTCCTTTGATCAGTCGCTCTTCCGAGGCAATTTGCCGAGCTTGTTCTTCAAGCAATGCATCGGTCGTGGAAAGTTTTGTTCGCACTGCGGCCAGAGTGGTGGCGGCTCGATCATACTCAGCCAGCACTTTGGCCTGGACGGACTCAAAAATTGCGGCGGCTTCTTTGCGTTTGGCTTCGGCTTCTCCGATGGCTCCTTGATTCTGATTCAAGATCGGCAGATTGAGCCCGATGCCGAGCGTCCACTTGTTCTCACCCGCATCAAGTGCATAGCCGGGATTCAAATGCAGATCGGGAAATTGTTTGGCGATCTCCCAGCGCAAGGT
>JAIOQF010000370.1 GCA_021413535.1 Verrucomicrobiota bacterium | reverse complement strand
TGCCGCTGACGCTCGCCGATATTTCATGGCGCAACGACGGAGAGACTGATGATCTTCCTCAAGGTGAAATCACTCTGACTTGGAACAGCAACAGTCTTGGCACTGCGGAGGCGCTTCCAGGATGGAAGGTGCGGACTGAGCCGGGGCGCGCCAGTTTTTCGCCAATGGATCACACCAGCATGAGATTGCCGCCGGATGCAGAGCGTGCTATCGGCTGGCTGCGGCTGGAACCCGCCGCCATCATCCATGTCGAAATACATCGCTAGCACTGGACTCTGTTTTTTTCTCCTGGGCCTTTCCCAGTATCACCTGCTCGCCACCGGATTTTATGGTCCGCAGACGGTGTTGGATGACGGCGCGAAGCAAGTGCTACTGACTCCGGAATTTTTCTGGGAACTGGAATGCAAACGTCTGGCGCAGGAATTTAAACCCGCCGAAGTTCGCAATACCGCCGAACGCGCAGCCACGGAGAATGCCGAACTCGCGGAAGCCGTAAAAAGCGGATACTTGAAGTCCAAGGAGGACATCGCCGGCACCGATTTTGAGGACTATAGAAAGGGCGCGGCGCACAGCATCAGCGGAAACATTGACGAGGCCCGCGCCGCTTGGGAGGCCCTGCTGAATCGTCCTGCTGCCGAACGCAAACATCGCAGCGTCTGGGCGGAATACATGCTCGGAAAATTTTGTCTATCTGAAAATAAATTTGACCAGGCCGTTAAGCATTTTCAGAACACCCGCCAGCTGGCCAAGGACGGATTCGTTGATTCCTGGGGTCTGGCAGCGGACAGTTATGGCTGGGAAGCCCGCGCCGAGCTGGATGCCGGCCACGCGGAGAAGGCGGCCCGTCTTTATCTGACGCAACTTGCCCTCGGCGATGTTTCCGCCGTGGTTTCTCTCAAGGCTCTGATCCCGGATCGCGATGGCATGAGCGATCAGCTGGAGAAGGACGCTCCCACGCCCCTGGCCTTGAAAGCCTACGGCGCCAAGACCACCGAGGAGGCAATGAAGAAGGCTGCCCATGATCCGTTGTTGCGCCGGCTGGTTACTCTGCATGTGCTCGCCGTTGGCGTGGACTCTGAATACACCGATGGCGAAAGCAAACTTAAGCCCACAAGACAGAAGCGCTGGCTGGCCGCTGTTGAATCTACCAATGTTAAAGCGACGCCGGATGCGGAACATCTTGGCTGGGTCGCCTACAGTGCTGGTCAATATGCCGATGCCGGGCGCTGGTTAAAACTTTCCGAGGGGAAATCTAGTGCCGCGTGCTGGCTGAAAGGCAAACTCGCACTGCGCGATGGCAAGCTGAAGGAGAGCGCAGACCTGCTTTCGGAAGCAGTTCATAATCTGCCAAAACAGGAAGAGTTGGAGAACAGTCTTCTTGTAGGTGAGGAGATGTTCCCACGAGAGGCGCTCAACGGCGATCTTGGCACGGTGCATCTCGCGCGCGCGGAGTTTGTAAAAGCGCTCGAGGCATTCCTCGCGGCGGACTTGTGGGAAGACGCCGCCTATGTTGCGGAACGCTGCCTCACTTCGAAGGAACTGCTCGACTACATCCGGGCGAATCCGCCGAAGCCGAAGGATAAGCCGAAGACCAGCGATGATCTCAGTCCGCCTTACATCGACCCGCATGACTATCCTGCGAAGCTGCGTAATCTTGCGGCCCGTCGTCTGGTCAGGGAAGATGATTACAAAAACGCTCGCGAATTCTTTGACGAGGAAATGCAGAAGACACTGGGAAACTACACCGATGCGCTGGCCGAAGGGACGAATGAGAAAACACCGAAAAAAGAACGCGCTCGGGCGCTGTTCCATGCCGCCAATATTGCGCGCAACCATGGAATGGAACTCATGGGCACCGAGGTCGGGCCCGATGGAGGATCGGAAAACGGCGCTTTTGGCTTCGGTGATCTCGCCGTGGTGCGCCTCACAGGAAAGGCGCATTTGATTGAAGACTGGGATGCCGATGAGAACACCAAACTGCCCCGGCCATCATTCGCTCTGCCCGTAAGTGCAGAGGAAAAGAAACGGTTGGCCGCCACAAAGATAAATCCTGAATTGCGCTACCATTACCGTCACGTCGCGGCAGGACTGGCTTGGAAAGCTGCGGCACTCCTCCCGGATGAGGCCGAGGAAACCGCGGACGTGCTCAATACTGCTGGCAACTGGATCAAGGCCAAGCACGAGAAGCAGGCTGACCGTTTTTATCAGGCTCTCGAAAAGCGCTGTTCCAAAACCACCATCGGAAAAGAAGCTGTGAAAAAGCACTGGTTCGTGGACACGACAGGCCCGTGGAGCAGCGAGGAGTAACAGGCAGGCACAAAGGTAATTTCATTGCTGCGATGATCCGGCGGACGAATTTTTTTCTCCTGTTCTGGATTGGTCTCGCCAGTTCCTTCTCTGCTTGCGTCAATACGACGAGATTAGCTCCGGAATACGCTCAGCCATACTATCTGGCGGAAGACGTTCATTTGTATCAAAGCTATAGCTTTACCGGAACTAATTCACTTTGGTTCTCGGGGCCAGAGAAGGTTGATACCATTTGTTCAGCTAAAATTCCCGTCAAAGGTGCCAGCACCATTCAGAAGGGGAGCGCCGTAAAAATTGTGAAGCTATTCCAGACTGCGGCCATTGATTCTTCCTCAAGTGAAGCCAAGCTTGAAATAGTCGACAGAAACACCAAGGCAATCCACGTGGTTTACGTCAAGTGGCCGGGATCCAAGAGCCTGCTTGCGCCGGCAACACCGTAAAATCAATTCAGGCTCTGATTGGTTAAAGGTGGGTGAATCGCAGGCCGGGTTACACACCATCTCGGTAAACAACTCTTTGATTCTCGAGGCGGTCTCGGCGATGAAGCCTCGATGGGCTCCTCAAGGCGATGGGAACACACTCGGCTTTGCACGCTGTATTTTCTACATGCGCACGCGCTGGGCTTGTGGGGCGTGAATCTGAGTAACGTGCTCAAGGCCCACGGTCTAGAGTCCATCGTGCCGTATGCCTATGCGTGCAGTTCCATCGCGGCACTCATCTCGCCACTCGCGATTGGAGCGCTGGCAGATCTGCGCATGTCGCCCGAACGCGTGCTGCGCCGACTCGGACTGGGTTCGGCGTTATTTCTCTGGATCATGTATTATGCCATCGGTCACCGTTGGGGGGCGGGCTGGGTTCTTCTGCTGACGCAACTACATGCGCTGTGGTCAGTGCCCACCTTCGGGCTGACCACGGCTTTCATTCTCTCGCGACTGCAAAATCCCCAGAAGAGTTTCGGCCCGGTGCGCTTGTGGGCCACGCTCGGTTGGATGTCAGCGGGGTGGATGGTGAGCTGGGTGCTGCTGGCGGACGCCTCGGTGTGGTCGGGTTATGCCGGTGCCATCGCCTGGCTGTTCATTGTCGGATTCACCTATGCGCTTCCGACTACCAGTGTCATCGCGGGCAGTCCTCAGAGAACGCTAAGAGAGATATTCGGACTCGATGCGTTGAAGCTGCTTCGTCAGGCTGATCACCGGATCGTCTTTATCACGGCGGCGCTGTTCAACGCGGTGTTGGCGGCCTTTTATCCCTTTGCGGTGCTTCATCTTGAAGACCTCGGAGTAGGGCATGTCACGGCGGTCATGAGTCTGGGTCAAGTCACGGAAATCATCGCCATGCTGGGCTTGGCCACACTGCTGGGGCGCTTTCGGCTGAAATGGATTTTTCTCACGGGCATCGGTTTTAGTGTGCTGCGCTACGCAATCTTCACGGTGGACCAGACGTGGGCGCTGTTGGTCGGAATACTTCTGCATGGGTTTTGTTTCACATTCTTCTTCACGACCGCGCAGATTTACCTGGTGCGCCGGGTGCCGCTGGAATTCCGATCCCGGGCGCAAGCACTGCTCACTCTGATGACCAGCGGCATTGGAAATCTGGCGGGATCGCTGGGTTTTGGCTGGTGGCGCGGTGCGTGTCAAAGTTCTGGCCGGACAGACTGGCCGCTTTTTTGGAGTGGCATGACGCTGGCGACTGCGCTGGTGTTTGTCTTTTTTGCAGTCGCCTATCGCGGTGCTCCGCGCATGGAACAGACGGATGAATGACGCCGCGCCAGATGATTCACCATAGATTCAGCCGGGACGAAGGATCGTTTTAGGAACACGCCCAAGGAGCCATTGGCGGTGAGGGAGGGATTCGAACCCTCGGTTGGAATGGAGGCCTTTTGACCACGTTGAACAACGTAAAATCAAGGAAAAATAGACCTATCTGACTTGACTTACTTGCATGATGTTGCCAGTTTTGTTGTCATGGCTTCACTTCGTAAAAAGCCCGGTTCAGTGAAATGGTTTGCCTGTTTTACCCTGCCCGACGGCAAGCGCGTGCAACGATCGACCAAGGAGACGTCACGGAAGAAGGCGCAGGAAAAAGCTGACCTATGGGAAGCACTGTCCAAGAATCGCGCGAAGGCAAAGCAGGCTCACCGCGTCATCGCCGACATCTATCGGGCGGCGAATCAGTCGGAACTGCCCAGTGCCAATGCTCGCGCGTTTCTCGAAGGTTATGTCGCACGCCGGAAAACTGAGACGAGTAAATCTACTTACGACGCTTACAAAAACCGTGTGAAGGGCTTCCTCGCCTTTCTTGGGCCGCGCGCGGAGAGCCCTCTTACGGACATCACACGTGAGGACGTGCAGCGTTACCGAGATCAGGAGCTCAAACGGGTGTCACCAGCCACCGTCAATATGGGGGTGAAGGTTTTGCGGGTCATGTTCGAGGATGCGCGGCGTGATTCTCTCATCGCGGACAATCCTGCCAAGGAAGTTCGCGCATTGAAAACGGGGAATGGCACCCGACGGGCCTTTACGATCGATGAACTGCGCGCGGTGTTGAAGCTTGCGGATGATGAGTGGAGATCCATGATTTTCTTTGGCCTATATACGGGGCAACGGCTCGGCGACATTGCCATGCTCAATTGGCAAAACGTCGACCTAGTGGCGAATGATATCCGGCTTGTGACTGGCAAAACCGGTAGAATCGTCTCGATTCCCATTTGTCCACCATTGAAGAAGCACATCGAAGAAAATCTATCCGCCGGCGACGATCCGAAAGCTCCGCTTCATGCAAAGGCGTTTGCAGCTGTGGAATTGCAGGGACGCGCTGTTACGCTTTCAACTCAGTTTGGTGATTTACTTTCTCAGGCCGGCCTTGCGGCTGAAAGGAGGCACAAGGCTAGGGAAGGGGGGAAGGGGCGCTCTGCTCGCCGGGCATCCAGTGAGCTATCATTTCACTCGTTGCGGCACACGGCGACGAGCCTCATGAAGAATGCCGGGATCTCCTCCGCGGTGGTGCAGGACATTATCGGCCACGACAGCGCGGAAGTGAGCGCGCATTACACGCACATCGACAGCGAGGCCAAGCGCAAGGCACTCGAATCGATGCCGGATCTCACCAACTGATGCCCAACTACATCCCTTTAGATTCTAACGATTCACCTGGGAAACTCGAGTCTCACTCGGGTAGTCGTGGTCTTTCGATTGTGGGTGGATGCTTCCTCCTTCGATCCCAAATGCGGGATACCGCTCGCGGATTCGGGAATATACCGACGGCGGTGCCCCAGCCTTCTGCAAGAGGTAGTTAACGCAATCGTCGGAGCCGGCAGTGAGCGCGGTGATCAGTTCTGCCGCAGCAAGTTTTGTTGATAGTCCCTTTGCCTCGTATTTTTTCAGTGCGTTCAGGTTGTCGTGCCAGAGAATGCCATCCATGAAACCTCGATACTGTCCACCCTGTCCGTTTCCCTGATAGAACCACGGCTTCGTTTCAGGAGGACAAAGTGTGATCAGGCTGCCGATGGACTCGACTATCCAGGCCAATTCATCTCTGAAACATCCCAAGAAACCACGCCCATCCGGTGGGAGATTTCCGCCTTCAAACTTCGCGCCGCGATCGAGCAGCAAGTCAGCAGTCTCCCAATACTGCCGATTCATTGCTTCAAAGAGTGGCTTGTTGCGCCCCTCAAATTCGAGACCAGCAGGGTCCGCCTCGGCATCGAGCAGACATTTCACGAGGTTTGCCTGCTCCTCGCGGATGGAATAGGAAAGGGCAGAGAAATGCTCGTTGAACGAGCCGCCCAGCATCCACATAAGCAGATTCGGGTTCGCGCCTGCTTTCAGGGTCAGCTCGGCTGCGCACTTGCTTCTCCCACGGATGCTCGCCTCAAGGATCAGGTCAACGACACGGTCACTGAGCATTGAGAGTTGCTTCTTCCAGTCTCCAGGAGGCCGGCCAAAAAGTTCTTGGCGCGGCACATGGCCATTGCGCACGTTGGTGTCACGAAGGATTGCTTCGAGAAGCTCCACACATCCTGCTCGCGCCGCCATGCATCCGATCTCTGCAGCGGAAATATCGTCGAGATTACTATCCGGGAGTTACAGGATCATCCACGCGGCAGTGTCGATGGGTGCAGCAGGCATGTAGCCACGCATGCGGCCAGGAAGGAGCTCAGCCGTCCAATCGCCGGTTTCGAAATCTGGGCGCAGACCGCTAGCAAGACCAGCGAGGCAGCGCCCGCGGGCATCACGAGCCAAATCTGGCCAGAACCGCTCTGCAAGGTCCCGAAATCCCAAGGTCCCGAAGGACCATGCGTGCTTTGCAAACAAGGCCTTGAACTTTTCTGTCACACCGGCATCGGCGTGTCCCAGTTCCACAACCGCATCACGCCATGGCTCCCAGAGATAGCAGGAATACTCGTGGCCGATTATACGCGCATGAATTTCGCTCGAGTAATAGTCCATCGAGCGAAACCAGCCGTTCGGTGCCTCGGCTGGCTGCTCAGCGAGTTGCACCATGAGTTGGTTGAGGCTGAGTTTGCGAGGCTCCGTCATAGAAATGCCACATATTATCACCGTGAGCAGGGAGGCGCAAAGACAAGCGCCGCAAGCAGCTATTTGCCCTTCTCGAGACGAACTGCGTATTTTGCCGGAAGACCGGCATCAAGAATGGCGCGCTGGGCACCGTCGATGTCGTATGATAGACGCCTCCACCAGAAATCGCGTTCCTTTCTCCGGTAAACAAGGTAGCACGCCCGTTCGTCCCTGTCTCGAGGTTGCCCTACGGAGCCCACGTTGACTGCCTGCTTCCGACCGGCGCGGATGTTCTCCAGATTTGTGATTCCGACTTCCCGGTCCTCGCCTTCGAGCCACATCATTGGCTGATGCGTGTGTCCTGAGAAACACACCGGCTTAAACTGGTTGTGGAAGTGTAAGCTGGCTTCCTCGGGGGTGAGTAAGTAGCGCCATTTTGCGGGCTGATGCAGCGACGCATGAACTGCTTGGTAATCTTCCCCCTCGAGCGTGAGCGGTAATTCGGCCAGCCAGGCGAGTTGCTCAGGACTCAGCTTGCTGCGGGTCCACAGGATGGTGGCGCGCACGTCGTCATAAAGATGACTGCAATCCGATCCATCGGTAACCATCGCTTCGTGGTTTCCCTGGACCACTCTGAACCCCGAGGTGCGGATTAATTCCAGGCATTCCGCCGGATTGCCTCCGTAGCCCACGATGTCGCCCAGGCAGATGCGTTCCTCGATACCACGCTCGTCGATGTCCTTGAGCACGGCCTGCAGGGCCTGCAGGTTCCCATGGATGTCACTGATGATGGCCACTTCGTGATTCATGTTCGTTGGGTCCATAGATAGTTATAATCCTCCGTATATGGGGGTTTTGATCCACTGGGCTGGTAACGTTTCGGCGGCTAACGTTACGACCCAAGCCCTCTGAATGGCCCTTCTGAGGACCCGAGCCATTCGCCGGCGGCGCTCATTGAGCCAGTGCGTGTAGCGCCGGCGCTGCGCCAGTGAAGCCCGCGGCCCGGGTGAAACGTAAAGAGTCCAATCACGAGTCAGGGTTGGCAGAATGTCTTTGGGAAGACAGGTTTGGGCCGTGTTCCAGCAGATACTGCGCGTATTCGTCTCGCTGCGGCAGACGCGGGCGAGTCGCGCGAACTCGGGCCGATTCAGAATCTCCGCCTCCCAGAGACGGGGGGTGGTCGACGCATAGTGATACCACATTGGAGCCAAGTGCGCGTCGATCAGGTATGACACTGGATCTTCTTCCCGTGGCAGCGCCGCCGCGATGCTTTCCAGGGCCCGTTCATGATACCCAAGCTGGGCGGCGGCGCAGGCGCGGGTATGAAACGCCTCGGGCCGGTTTATGTGTCCAGGGGTGCAGGCGTTCAGGAAGCGGAGCGCCAGCATGGGTCTCCCCGTGTTGAGAGCCTCCAGATATGCAGTTTGTAAAAGATCATCATTCACCATGACTTTCTCGAGAGACACGAGCGCACTTTCACATAT
>JAIOQF010000369.1 GCA_021413535.1 Verrucomicrobiota bacterium | reverse complement strand
CCTAACTCCTAACTCCTAACCCACATCCCACCATGAACACCCACATCTGGACTCAATACTTCCTCGCCAACCGCAACCGCTTTGCCGAGCCACCACTGCCTGCCGCCAGTTCCGATCTGCCTAAATCAATCCGCGTTCCATTGGTAAAATCACTCGCCATTTTTCAGCTGGGCGAATCCGGCGGCGGCACCCGGCTCATGCGCTACGTCAAGCAAGTCGTGAGCGGACCGCGGCTCCACGGCTACGAGCAGGCCGTGCAGCTTTTCATTGAGGAGGAACAATATCACTCCCGCCTGCTGGAGAAACTCGTGATTCATCTCGACGGCGTCTGCCTGCAAAAACAATGGACCAACTCCGTGTTCCGCTGGCTACGAAATCATTTCGGAGTGGAGTTCAACATCCAGATCCTGCTCATCGCCGAGCTGATCGCTGAAGCCTATTTCGGCGCGATCTATCTTCGCTGCCAGGATTCTGCCGTGCGAATTTGCTGCCGGAAAATTCTCGCTGATGAAATGCGGCATCTCGCCTTTCACGCAGAGTTCCTCCGGGAACGCCTGAATAAGAAGCCCGCGTGGTGGCGCACACTCTGGCGCGCGCAGTTCCGACTGTTCAACCTGGCCACCTGCGCAGTCGTCGCCTGGGATCACCGCGACTGTTTCCGCGCCATCGGTTTGGCCCCGATGGAGTTCGCCCGCATGGCTTCGCGAACCGGTCTGCGATTTCTTCGGAGACTGGAGAAGCCCCACACGCTCTGGCTGGCGCGATCACCGCAGCAGAATGCGTCAGTCGCGACAAATACTTGAAGCGGGTGCAAGTGCGGCGACAGTGCGCTTCCGTTCCCCATGAAATACCCGCTCCTTGTCTCACTGTTTGCTGCCGCCGTGAATTTTCTTCAGGCTCAGCCCATCGAACCCAAGCCAACAGACGCTGAATCCACGAAACTCACGCCCGAGCAAACCGCCACCATCATAAAGCAGCTCGATGCACTGGAGGCGACTTTCGGCAAGAACCGCGCCGAGATTATAAAAGTAGCGCTCACCCGCTGCAGCAATGCGCTCGCAGCAGGTGAAAGCGGCGCCCTGCAGCTCTACATGGATTGCTACAAGCTGGAGCACTTCGATCGGACAAACGCGAAAGCGTCGGAGTTTCAAGAGTGGGCCAAAAAAAACATCGAGAAACACAAGGATCCGGAATTCCTCATGGCCCTGTGGCTCCAGCTTGACTACTTCACGCTTTGCATCAAAGCCCAGGACGCTCAAGATAAAGACGTGCCCTCCATGGTCGCCGCCCTCCAATCGTTCATCCCCAGAATGGTCGCCGCAATCCAGGGAACTACCAAACACACGGGCGCAGATTCAGGCAAAGCATCCGGCGGCAAGGGCAATCACGGCCAGAGCTTCGACGCTGATAAGCTTCTGCAAATGCTCCGCCAGTCCGTGAAAAATTCTGAATTTGCCAAGGCTTTCCAGCTCGATCCGTTTCTCAAGAAAGAAAATTGGACTTACGATCCGCTCGATATCAGGGGCATGTATGACAAGGTTATTTTCCCGTATTATATCGAGCAAAAGCCAAAGGAACTGCCGGCGCAGTGGGACAACCGCATCAAGTCGGAACTATCCATCAAAGCCGCGACGATGAATGAGACTGAATATGCCGACTTTTACAAGGAACACTATCCCGGGATGGTCTGGCGAAAGTCCGAACACCTCGTCTCTCAAAACGTAAACACCATCCTGGCCATGGCTGACATGCTGAAGCTGATCCGGGAGAATCCCTCGCATCCCGAAGTTAGAAACTGGGCCAAGAGACTGCGCGAACTCGTCGTCAACATGCAACCTCCCGGCGGACCTTCTGCTACCGAGACTACGAGCGACACTCCACCCCCAACAAAGACCAACTAAGGAATCCTGCGACAACCGGCGGATCAATGATGAGCCGCCCGCGCGATGTTATTTCATTTCCTTCAGGACTTTCAACACATCTGCTGCCTGCTCAGAGGTTGACGCCTTCTTGTCGCGCCAGATGATTTGGCCGTCCTTGATCAGATAAGCCTGACGCGACGCAAACCCGAGGAAGCTTCCGACACCAAAAGCCTCGATCACTTTCCCATCAGGATCGGCCAGCAGGGTGAAGGGCAGCTTGTATTTCTCCTGAAACTTCTTCTGCGACTGTGTCTTGTCCATGCTGACACCGATGACCTGCACGCCAGCCTTGGTCAGTTCCTCGTAGCTATCGCGCAGGCTGCAGGCCTGCTTAGTGCAGCCCGGTGTGTCGGCCTTGGGATAGAAGTAAACCAGCGTGAACCCCTTCTTATAGTAGTCTTCCAACTTCACAGTCTTGCCATCCTGGTCCACCGCCTCGACCTGAGGGGCGGGATAAGGTTTCACGCGTTCGCCTTCTCCGGCGTGGGAAAAGATTGCGGAGAACAGGCTCATGAGAATGATGGGTAAGTGTTTCATGCGGACAGCATGGATTCGCGCGTGACGCGTGTGCGGATTCAAAAGAAAACCGGTAGAGCCAATAAAAAATGCAGCCGAAGTGAGGAGGCTCTGAATTTTACTCTGCGAGAGCGCCTTACTTCAGCTCTTCAATCGCCTTCTTGATGTCCTCGGCTTGCTGATCGGTCGCAGCCTTGGGATCGTGCCAGACGACCTTGCCATTCTTAATGATGAAGCACTGCCTCGTGGCCATGCCATTCTTCATGGTCTCCACTTTGAAGGCAGTGATGACCTTGCCGTCATGGTCCGCGATCAGCGTGAAGGGAAACTTATACTTGTCGCTGAACGCCTTCTGCTCCGCGACCGTGTCATGGCTTACACCCACCACCTTCACGCCGAGCTTGGCCATATCTTCATGCGCATCACGCAAAGAGCAGCCCTGCTTGGTGCATCCGGGCGTATCGGCCTTCGGATAAAAATAAACCACCACGATGGGATTGGCTTGGTAGAGATCGGCGAACTTCACCAGCTTGCCCTCCTGATCCGTGCCCTCGGTGGCGGGCGCGTCGTAGGGCGGGTTCACTTTCACAGCAGCAGGACCGGCGATGAGCACGGCTCCGGAAACGAAGGCGGCAGCGAGGCAAAGGATGGTTTTCATGGAAAGACGAGAGCCCCTGATCCAGACACTGTCCAGTGCCGGATGATCACAATATTTTACTCCTTCACCATCGCGCTTGCGTTTCGCATCGACCGCGTGCTTTGTTTCCGTCCATGCACATTCGCGACATCCTCACCGCGCACCGGCCATCATTCTCCTTCGAGTTCTTTCCCCCCAAGACCCCCGAGGGCGCGGAAACTCTTTTTCAGACCATCCGTGAACTGGAGGCGCTTCATCCCGCATTCGTCAGTGTGACCTATGGCGCGGGCGGCACGACTCGCGAACTTACTCATGATCTCGTGGTCCGCATCAAGCGCGAGACTTCCCTCGACCCAGTGCCCCATTTAACCTGCGTCTGCCACAGCGAAACTGACATCGCCGCCATTATCGAGCGCTATGCGCAGGCGGGAGTGAGCAACATCCTTGCGCTCGGCGGCGATCCTCCGAAGAACCTCGCTGGCTATGACAAATCCAAGGATGCGTTCCAGCACGCCGCCGATCTCGTGAGCTTTATCAAAAAATTCAACCACAGTGGCGTGCATTCCGACCAGCGCGGCTTCGGCATCGGTGTCGCCGGTTTTCCCGATGGACATCCCGCGACACCGAATCGTCTTTTGGAAATGGATTATCTCAAAGCGAAGGTCGATGCCGGTGCCGACTACATCTGCACGCAGATGTTTTTCAACAATCACAACTTCGATGACTTCCGTGAGCGCTGCCAGCTCGCGGGCATCACCGTCCCCATCATCGCCGGCATCATGCCCATCACGAGCGCGAGCGGCATGAAACGCATGGCTGATCTTGCGGGCGGCGTGCGCTTCCCTGCCAAGCTGCTCAAGCTCATCGCCGGTTGCGGTGAAGATGAAGCCGCCGTGCAGCGCGCCGGCATCGAATACGCCACCGAGCAATGCGCCGACTTATTGAAAAACAAGGTGGATGGAATCCATTTTTACACACTCAATAAAAGCATGGCTACACAGGAAATTTACACGGGCCTCGGACTCAGATCGTAACCAAAGCATGAACGTGCCCCTAATCGCTGCCATCGAAGCGGGCGGCACCAAGTTCAACTGCGCCCTAGGCACTGCGGACGGTGAACTGGAGATCACGGAACGCATCACGACCACGACGCCGGAGCAAACATTAAGCGAGGTCATCGCGTTTTTTGAATACGCTACCAAGCAGCATGGTGCCATCAGCGCGTTCGGCGTGGGTTCGTTCGGGCCGCTGGATCTGAATGAGAAAAGTAAAACGTATCGCCACATCACCACCACGCCGAAGCCCGGCTGGCAGCAGTCGGATTTGATCGGGCCCTTGCGCAAACGGTTCGACGTGCCCTTCGGTTTCGACACCGATGTCAACGCAGCCGTGCTGGGCGAGCACACCTGGGGCGCAGGCCGGAATTGCGATCCGTTGATTTACATCACCATCGGCACAGGAGTGGGCGGCGGCGTGCTCATCGGCGGGAAACCACTCCACGGCGCGATGCATCCAGAGATCGGACATCTGTATATCCCGCAGGTGATCTCGAATGCACCCCACGCTGACGGCATCTGCCCGTTCCACGGAAGTTGTCTCGAAGGTCTCATCAGCGGTCCCGCCATCGCAGAACGCTGGGGCGCTCCTGCGGAATCCCTGCCACCGGAGCATGAATGCTGGGGCGAGTTTTCCACGCTGCTCGCGCTTGGATTGGTCAATCTCACGCTCACACTCTCGCCTCAGCGCATCATTCTGGGCGGCGGCGTGATGCATCAATCACATCTTTTCCCCATGATCCGCGAGGAAGTTCAGCGACTGCTCAACGGTTATTTGCCTGTGCATGAACTGACTGATGGCATCGAACAATTCATCGTTCCACCAGGTCTGGGTGACAAAGCGGGCATCCTTGGAGCACTGGCGCTAGGAATTAAAGCACTCGATGCGGTTCGACAAAATTAACGGAATGAAACAAAATTTTTCAATGGCTCCGTAAACGGATTGTCCATTTGGTTAATTCTGTCTGACCAGTCCGGTTTGCAACGACCGCATCTTGTTCACACACGCGATCACTATGTCAGCTGCCTTCAGTGTTTCTTCCATCGTGTTCATGCGTGACCATGAAAAACGCATCGTGCTGCGGATGCGAGCATCATCGAAACCCATCGCCATCAACACATGCGACGATTGCAAGTCTCCTGTGTGACAGGCTGAACCCGCTGAACAGGCCAGTCCGCGTTCGTCCAATAGAATGATCAGTCCAGCCGTATCCACGCCAGGAAAACATAGGCTCGAAATCGCGCTCAAGCGGTTCATCCGGTCTCCATTCACAAGAGTGTCGGGATGCGCGGCCATCAGGCGCTCTTCGAAAGCATTGCGCATGGCCCCTATCTTTGCAGCACCGCCACCATCGATTTCCTGGCGGGCAATTTCCGCCGCCATGCCGAGCGCAACAATATTGGGGATCGCCTCCGTGCCTGAGCGGCGGCCGAATTCCTGCCCGCCACCCAGCGCCCACGGCTGGAAACGCACCCGTCGGCTGATGAAGAGCGCACCGATGCCCTTGGGCGCATGAAACTTGTGACCACTGAGACTGAGGTAATCCACGGGCGTGTTCTTGACCGAAAGCTTCTCCTTGCCGACCAACTGCACGGCGTCCGTGTGAAACATCGCCCCGCGTTCGTGTGCAATTTGCGCGATCTCATCCATCGGTGCCATGACCCCGGTTTCATTGTTGGCCCACATCACGCTGACCAGCGCCGTCTGTCCGGGCTTCGTCG
>JAIOQF010000348.1 GCA_021413535.1 Verrucomicrobiota bacterium | reverse complement strand
GCGCGCGTGACGCTGGAGTGGCACGGCGTGGACGACGCAGTTGGGCCGGGCCCCAGCCCCGGTCTCCGGAGCTTCGCCGGCGGTGACGGTGAAGCGGACTCGGGCTTCACTCAACCCGTTAGCCTGCAGGGTTTGTTTCATGCTTTCCATGAATTCGTCCCGAATTGGCGGACGGATTCCTAAAATTTTACAGGAATGCACCAGACGTTTCCAATGCCGCGTCACGGCGAAGGGTTTTCCACCGCGGGCACGGAGAGTTTCAAAGGCTCCGCAACCGACGGTAAATCCACGATCAAGCGGCGAGATGCGCGCCAGCGAAGCTGGGAACAGCGCCCCGTTGATCCAGATAATAGGTTCGTTTTCCAGCACGAATTAAGTAAAAAGGTGTGAGGGGGCTTGGAAAAAGTCAGGGTGCTTTTGTTCAATATAAGTGTAAAAAAATATAAATAGTCTGTCGAGTGAATCTTTCATGGTGCTGACGCGAAAGGATGAGACGTCCGCCCGCTGCACTGTGAAGCTCGCGGAATTGGCCGATGCTGCCAGCTATGATCACCGCCCTATTTCTTGCAGCTTCGGGTATTTGCAGCCAGGAGCGGCAATGGTGTATGAATCGTTGCGCGGTAATGCGTTGCGTCTGCTGCTGGCCGCTATTGCCTTGGCGCTGATGAGCGGGCGAATCGGGCCGGTGGATTTTTCCTCCCGGGCGGCGCAACTCCTCCTGATCAGCGCAGTGATTGACTTTAGCCTGGGTGATGTCGGACTATTCTTGGCTTATCCATCACGGCCACGACACCTATTCTCGTGGCGCCGATTGCAATGGGACTGGAGAAAGACCGACTCTGTCAGGCAGCGGTGATTGGCGCATTCATCACAGTGGCCGGAGAGCTCTGAATGAGTCTGTTGCCGGCTTGATCAAGATGCTTCTGAATGTCGAGATACATGCGGCGCACATGGGGATACTGGGTCCGATCGCGCATCAAGCGCAGGCTGTCCTCGTAACTGCCCCATTTCACGATTTCAATATCCACCGCACGCACGCCCCATTCATTCATGCCGCCCAAGGTGGGCCGGTAAAGATCGATCGTGCTCGATCCAACCAACGCGCTGCCATAATCATCCACTTCGTAAACCACGCCGGGCTGGGATTTGATACGGAACTTGGTGCCAACCGGATAGCGCGACCAGTCTGCGGCGGCGCTGCAAACGGCCCCAAAACGCAGCGGCGCGCCTGTGGCGGCGAGCGTTCCATAGTTCTGGTGATCCGTCTCCTGGTGACAGTAGGCAGTGGTTCGGATATTTCGAAGATCCCAGATTGACTTGGCGAGCAGGGTGCTTTCCTGCGGAGGTGCATCCAGCATGAAGTAGTAAATCCGAGCGGGCTTGGTCGCGAAGTCATCCTTCACCTCCATGGCGCGTCGAACTTCGTAACGAATGCCGGGCTGAAGCACTTGGCCGGAACATGCCAAGTCATCCGTAGAACAAGAGGGAAAGAGCAATGAACTAATCGAAGCACTGAGAAGGAGGATAAATTTCGTCTTCATAGTGAGTTTCATAATTTGGAAATTTTACAATATTGAAACCCAAATGTAAATAAATTTCATATCTCATATAACTATGATAATATAGAATTTTAAATAGGCCTAATGATTGAGACAAGTCCCCTATCTCGAATGTATTTCATTACTCTGACCTGAAGCGGTTCAACGGACCGACGGAACTCAACCCGGATATTACTGGAGCAACGGCCGATTCTCTGGGTAAAACACCAAAAAACGCCGTAGCACCCTAATGAGCACACGAGACTATCTAGAGTCAGCGCGATCATCACCAACGACTGAAGACGTTGCAGAAGGAGTTGTTCGTGTGGCCTCTTGGGCCACAAATATAAATCCGCTTTATCACATTTCAGCGCGAACTCGCACTGATCGCTGGCTGGACGGGCGCCACGTTGGCCAACGCCTTCGCCAGCACCTCGGCCACCACGCGATGACCCTCCCGATTAAGATGCGTATCATAGATCGCATTGTATGTGAGCACGCCCTTGGCCGCGAGTTCAGTCAGTGCCGGCGTGGAATCGACGCAACGAATGCCCAGCGAAGTTGCTTCCCGGGCAACGTATGCCGGAAGATCATTGAGCTGCCACGCTGGTTCAGGATAGTCCCGGCCTGGTTTCAAGTAGCCATGAAAGACGCGACGCTTGCATGGAATGTAAAGCAACAAGGGTTCGACGCCGCTCTCCTTGCAAGAAGTGGCCCAAGTCTGAAGCGCAGACTGAAGCGACTTCCGCTGAACGGCGCTCATCCTGTCTGGAGCCGGTGGCGCGTCAGCGATCGTGATGGGGATTTCTTTGCCGTTGGCGTTGTAGATTGCGTTGACATAGCTTCGCTGGCTGAAATTAATTTTCCGAATATCACGGGCGAAACGGTAGAGCGTCTTTAGCAAGGATGACTCTCGGCCAATCTCACGGCAGGGACGTTCACCGGTGGCATGGTATTCTTGCAGTTCGCGCATCTCCTCGATGTTGTCATCGAGATCATTGCCTTCGAAAAAAGCCAGAACCGCAGTGCGACATGAAGGCGCCAGCCCATAAGCGCGCAGATAAGCAGCCTGGGAGAAATTTCCCGTGTCGCTGACACCGAGGTTCTTCACCCGTTTGCCAAGCAGTTTTCCCAGCTGAGTGGAGTAGAGATCTTCATAAGGCAGATACCCAGATTCAGTGAAGGAATCACCCGTGATGGCGATGTCCCAATCCTTGAGATCGTCGGGGTTGCGAAATCCATCCTTGTCATAGGAGATGGTGATTTCTTTCTCGTCCAGATAGGCTGGGTCATTCCCACGATGATTCTGCAACATCACGGTAAGCGGCTTGCCGGTCCATGAGGCGGGCCCTTTCCGAGTGAAAAAAACTTCGCCCACCGGCTGGTCGGGCAAGCGGAAGAAAATGGGAAACCCCTCGTTCTTTTCTTTCAAGCCGAGGATCACATTGAAATCCACCCGGGCGACCCGGCAGACGACTTCGGCCAGTCCAAAGATGATTGCCGTATTGATGGCGATGATGGAAACCGCCCGCTGCATCCGATGCAACCAGCCTTCGGTGAATTCCGCAGTGAGCAGCAGCAGCGCCGCCAGACCGGCGCAAATGTATCCCGGCGTCCGCAGATGAGGAGCATTGTGATAAACGGCGCGCCACACCATCAGGATCGCAAGGCATCCCAAAAGTGCGGCGGGTGCTGCACAAATAAACTTATCAAGACGCTTCGGAGCAGACATCGGAATCAGAACAAAGTGTAGATGAAGGGCGCCAGCGCCGATCCTTTGGCGACGACCAGCAACATGCCAAGGACCAGCAAGAGAAGCACGATGGGCATAAGCCACCATTTTCCATTGCGAGTGAGAAAGGTGAAGAACTGGCGGACGATGGCGGATTTAGTCATGGGGATTTGGAGATAGGAGTTGGGAGTTAGGCGTTGGTGAACTTAATCAGAACATTTCTTCAAAGTGTTTGGCGCTGCGGGGCTTGTGATCTTCCCAGTAGCTGTCCCGTTTGGGAGCCTGGCGGATTTTCATGAAGGGAAGATGGAGAACCCGGCCGAGCAGGGCGATGGGCACGATGGCCAGACAAAACAAGATGGTCAGCAATATGCGCGACATGCACCAGCCGATGCAAAGACTCAGCCCCATCCAGACTCGGTAAACAACTCTCAGCAAAGTAGGCAACGCGGCACCCAAGAGTGCCAGCGCGGAGCCTGCGGCCAGGAAGGACAACAGCAGACTGGGATCCCATTTCTTCCGCAGGGCAATGAGCGCCAGCAGCAGAAAAACGCCGCCAACCATGAGGCCGAACTTGCGCAGGGATTTTTCTGACACATCGAGATGCGCCACTTCATGTTTAACGTCGAGAACAAGGCCCATGGGGAAAAATGATGAGTTATTAATGATGAATAATGAATGGGAGAACTAGTCGAGAGCGAACTCGCTTTTCCAATTGTCGTCACCCTGCCAGGCGGGCTGATCTTCCTTCAGCAAAACGTGATGACCGAGCACCAGAACATCCATCTCTGTGCGCATGAAGCAGATGTAAGCCTGTTCGGGAGATTCCACGATCGGTTCGCCACGGACGTTGAATGAGGTATTCACGAGAACTGGACAGCCGGTGCGCTGGTCGAAGTGAGTCAACAGTTTATGGAACATCGGATTGGTCTCCTGATGCACGGTCTGGAGTCGCGCCGAGTAATCCACATGCGTCACGGCCGGAATCTCGGAACGCGGGACGTTAAGCTTTTCGATACCCCAGAGCTTTTGCTCGTCCTCGTTCATCGTGCGCTGCTTCTCCTTTTTAACATCGGCCACCAACAGCATGTAGGGACTGGGGCGGTCGATATCGAACCACTCGCTGACTTTCTCGGCGAGCACCGCTGGAGCGAAGGGACGGAAACTTTCACGGTATTTTATTTTGAGGTTCATCTTTTTTTGCATCTCCGGCGAGCGCCCGTCGCCAATGATGCTGCGAGCGCCGAGCGCGCGCGGGCCGAATTCCATGCGTCCCTGGAACCAGCCGACGACTTTGTCTTGCGCAAGCAAACGGGAGACTTCGGCACAGAGAGAATCGTCATCAGTATGCAGCACCGACGTTGCGTTCTTAGCTTGCAAAATTCTCGCGACCGCCGCGTCACTGTATTCCGGACCGAGATAACTTCCACGCTGCCAGTCGCCCTTTCGTGCCGGACGTGGTTTATCATGATGATGATGATAAACCGCCAGCGCCGCACCCAGCGCACCGCCGGCATCACCGGCCGCAGGCTGGATGTAGATGTCGTCAAAGATGCCCGAGCGGAGCAGCTTGCCGTTGGCGACGCAATTGAGCGCGACACCACCGGCCAGGCAGAGGTTGCGCTCACCTGTTGTTTTACGGACATGCCGCGCCATGCGCAGAATAATTTCCTCGGTGACTTCCTGCACCGAACGCGCGAGATCCATTTCGCGTTGCGTGAGCGCGGACTCCGCTTTTCGCGGCGGCCCGCCGAAGAGAGCGTTCATCTTGTCGCTCGTCATGCGCAGCCCGGCGCAATAATCGAAGTATTCAAGATTCACCGCGAAGGAACCGTCCTCTTTCAAGTCAATCAGGTGATCGAGTATCGTCTGGGCGTAACGCGGTTCGCCGTAGGGCGCGAGACCCATGACCTTGTATTCGCCGGAGTTCACCTTGAAGCCAGTGAAGTATGTGAACGCCGAGTAGAGCAAACCAAGTGAATGCGGAAAGTGTGTCTCTTGAAGAATCTCGACCTTATTGCCACGACCCACGCCATAGGAAGATGTGGCCCACTCGCCGACACCATCCACCGTGAGCACCGCTGCGGAATCAAACGGGCTTGGAAAAAATGCTGAAGCCGCGTGGGACTCGTGGTGCTCGGCAAAGAGGATCGGTTTGTTGGCCGCAACCTCGCGCGAGATCACTGTTGGCATCCAGAGCTTCTCCGCGATCCAGACCGGCACCGCCATCATGTAAGCGCGCAGACCACGAGGCGCGAAGGCCAGATGAGTCTCGAGGATGCGGTCGAATTTGAGCAAGGGCTTGTCGTAAAACGCAATGGAGCCGAGCTGCTCCGCCTGAATGCCGCCTTGCTTCAGGCAATATTCCACCGCCCGTTTTGGGAAGGCCGCATCATGACGCTTGCGCGTGAAACGCTCCTCTTGCGCAGCAGCGATAACTTGACCGTCCTCAATGAGACAGGCTGCGGAGTCGTGGTAGAAAGCTGAGATGCCGAGAATGAGCATAGTATAATGATGGCGGAAATTTATGAATCTGTGCATTAATGTCGGTGAACGTGGCAATTCAATTAATTATAATAAATAGAATTATTGCCGGAAATCAACCGATTTCTCAAAAATAGTGTTCAATTATCATATTTAGGGCATTTTTGAGAATGAGCTGCAGATACCTGGAATATTGATTAAAATGCAAGTCACCCTGCTTGAACTAAGGCACTGGGCTCAATGGAAAAATATAATGCCAGACACACAAAATGGATGGGGACTGCCGTTATTTGCTGTGGATGATAGCAACAGCTACACGAATGATTGAATCCGACGGGAGTTGCTGGCGTGACTGGTATCGGCAGCACTCGAGTCGACTGTTGCTCTACGCACGGCAGTGGCTTCCGGAGTGGGCTGATGCCGAGGACGCGGTGCAGGCAGGGTTTGTAAAATTTTGGCGGCACAAACCGAATGCCACCGAGTCTGACGTCCCGCTGCTTTACACCACGGTTCGCTGTGCAGCACTCGATCTGCTGAAACGCAATGCCCGTCGTGTGCGCCGGGAAGATCAATTGGCCTTGGAAGCCGACGATGCCTGGTGGGATACCGACTCCATGGCCCGCCAGGAAAGCACCGGCGAAATACGCCGCGCTCTGGAGCGACTCCCGATAGCCCAGCGGGAAGTGATTGTGCTACGCGTCTGGGCCGAACTCAGTTTTGCGGAAATCGCCGCGACCTTGGACGAAAGCATCAATACCATCACTTCCCGCTATCGCTATGCGCTCGCGAATCTGAAAAAACTCATCACAGAGAAAAGCCATGAACGAATCTGAATTTGAAAACGAACTGCGGGGACTGAGACCGGTCTCGCCCTCACACTCACTACAATGCCGAATCGCCTCTGCCTTGCCGCATGCAAAGAAACGTCGCAGCACTTGGGGTGTCTGGCTGGTAGAGAGAATGTTCTGGGCGGCGGGCGGTGCCTTTGCCGTATGGCTCTTGGTTTCGCGGTCAGTTACTTCAACCGCGCCTTCGCTGGACGCCACGCCTACACAAGCTAGCAGCGCGTCTCGTGTTTCGGAAGAGCCTCTCGCCTGGTCGGATGAAGGCGTGCAACTGGTTGATAGCGGATCACCCGCCCGGATGCTGCGCCGACTGGTGATGGAACGACATCGCTCCGCTGACGGCAGCCCCGAAGTCCGAGTGCCGCGCGAGGATGTGATTCTCCTTCCTGTGACTCTTCGATAACCAACTGTCATTTCTCTTCACCCGCTCAGAAATTCCAACCCTATTCACATCATGAAACCCATCGTTCATCCCATCCTCGTCGCGCTCGCCTTCTCGGTCGCTGCGGTCTCTGCCGAAGAAATTAAAAAAGCTGAGCCCGCCTCCGATCAAACTGAGGTCAAAATTGGGCCCATCTCCGTCTCGGTCGAGACCACAACAAAGGAGGAAGCCAGCGTTAATGGCAAGACCGCTTATCTTGGTGTGGTCACGGCTCCCTTGTCCCGGCAATTGCGCGCCCAACTCGATCTCCCGGTGGGCATGGGCTTGAGCGTCGAGGCCGTCGCCAAGGGCAGCCCGGCGGATAAAGCGGGCATCAAACAATATGATGTGTTGAAGAAATTCAACGACCAGATGCTTTGCGCGCAGGAGCAACTCTCAGTGCTTGTTAAAGCCGCCGGAAAGGACGCAAAAGTCGAACTGATTCTCCTGCGTGGTGGCAAAGAGCAAAACATGTCGGTCATACTCGGCGAGCACGATGCGCCGGAAAGCAGCAAGACGCAGTTCTCCATCAATGGAGTTCCCGGAATGTCCATCGAGGTTCACGATCTCGATCGGATGCTCAAAGAGGGTGTGCCCGGAGGGCTTCTTCCGGATATCCTTGGTCAGGCCTTTGGCGACGGTGCTGGCAAGCGCGGTTCGGCCGGCATCCAGCAAAACATGGAAGAGCTGCGCAAAAAAAATGAAAAACGGCAAAAGGAAAACGAGGTCCAAAATGACGCCTCGGAAAAAAACGGAGCCAGTGGATCCGCCAAGGCCCAGGTGTTCTCATTCTATCCCGGCGGACAATCGCAAAGCGTTGTCACAATTGCCGACACGGAAGGCACAGTTGAAATAAACGATTCCAACGGCAAACGGACCGTGAAGGTGAAAGATGCGTCAGGAAAGGAAATTCATTCCGGGCCGCTCAATACCGAAGCTGACCACGAAGCCATTCCAGAGAAATTCCGCGCCAAGGTGAAAGACGCGGAAGGCAAGATCAAGTTGCCGGGCGCAGACTCGCTAAAAAAGAAACAGGACAAAAAAGCGGATCCGCAGAAGACAGTGGGTGGCGCGATCTGATTGCGCTCACTTCTTCTCTGGTATTGGTGTCAGCTTCACATTCCGAATCGCCGCGCTCGTCTGATATGTGGTCAGCGACAGCGGTGCATACTCCTCAATCGGTCCGGGACGCAGGGCGACTTTCCTTCCTTTGATGTCGATGTCGATGATCTTCTCATCGTTCGCCCAGACGGTGATGTTCTCGGGCGTGACTTGCAGTTTGATGCGGTGCCATTTTTTATTCTCCCATTTCCGAAAGTGACCGGTGGAATTCTCCGAGGCATCCGCGCCGTCGATGCTGCTGATGCCAGTCACCGTGCCACCCCAGCCGCCGCACACCAGCGTGGCGCAATTTTTCAATCCGCCCACAGGAAACGTCAGCCCGCAGAAGAAGTCACTGCCGTCCACTCGCATCGCTTCCAAGGTAATCTCGTAATTTGTCAGCGGAAGTTTGTCTGCCTTCTTGTAAACCACACC
>JAIOQF010000347.1 GCA_021413535.1 Verrucomicrobiota bacterium | reverse complement strand
CTTGTTGCGCCAGCGCCAGCGCCCGCGTGCCGTTGCGGCGCGATGACTCAGGACTGGTCGCCATGATCCAGGCCAGATTGTTCAGCGCGCCGAGCTCCGCAGGGTTGAACTTGATGGCGAGTTCGTAATGCACCATCGCTTCATCCACTCGCCCGGCCTGCAGGAGGACGTTGCCGAGATTCAGATGGGCCAGGACGTAATCGGGCTTGAGTTCCAATGCCTCCTGAAATTGAGCGATGGACTCGTTCACCCGGCCTTTTTGCAGATAGGCATTGCCCAGATTGTAGCTGGCGTCCGGCAGATCAGGGGCGATCTCGCGGGCTTTCTGAAAATGAAGAATCGCCTGATCAATCTGGCCTTTTTGCAGGAAGGAAGCGCCCAGATTGTTGAGAGCCTCCGGATAATGTGGTTTCAATTCCAAGGCTTTCTGAAAAATTGCGATCGCCTTGTCCACCTCTCCCTTTTGGAACAGGGCGTTGCCGAGGTTGTAGCAGGCCTCCGCGTAATCCGGTTTGATCTCCAGAGCTTGCTCGTAATGATCAATCGCTTCGTCCACCTGATTTTTTTGCATCAAGGCATTGCCCAGATCGTAATGGGCGGCGGCGTAATCCGGTTTGATTTCCAATACTTTCCGGGCATGAAAAATTGCCTCGTCCACCTGTCCATATTGCAGATAGGTCACGCTGAGATTTTTGTGGGCGTCCGCGTAATCCGGCTTGAGCTCCAGCGCCTTTTGGTAATGAGCGATGGCCTCCTCCACCTGCCCTTTTTGCATCAGCGTGAAAAATGCCAGATTGTTGTGCGCCCGGGCGTTGGCGGGTTTTTTCTGAACGGTATCCTGCCAGATGACATACTCCGACTGGTAATCGCGATTGCGCCAGAACGTTTGCACACCCAGTCCCAAGGCGATGAGCGCCACCAGCAGTGCAGGCGGAATCCACGCGGTCGCTGCGGGCAACTTTCCGTCGCGCGCTATCTTCTCCTGCAATTTGCACCACGCGGCATAGCCTCCCGCCACCAACAGCGACAGCACCGCCGCCAGCGGCAGATACATGCGGTGCTCGGCCGTGGTCTGGTTCGTCGGCACCACGCTAGTAGTCGGCGCCAGAATCAAAAAGAAAAACGCCCCGGCAAATCCAGCCCAATGCCTGCGCCACACGCCATACACCGTCGCGGCGAACAACAGCAGCACCAGCAGCGCTGCCGGCACAATATCCCAGAAGCCTTGCACCGCTTCCGTGCCGTAATCAAAAACCAAAGGGCGCGGCCAGACACACAGGCGCAAGTAATGCAGCACCGTTCCAAACTGTGTCTGCGCGTATTCCCACCAACTCATCCCGCTGATGATGTCTTTGGCCGAACTCGGCGCGCCCTCCGCCGAAAACATTTTCTTCAAGATGTCCAGATTCGAACCGCCCGTTCCCAGCAAGATCGTCGCCAGCAGCACCCAGGTGGAAAACAGCGCCAGATAAAAAACTCCCCGCTCCCGCCAGATCTGACGAATGGAGCCGCTGACAAAAACCCAGTCGTAAAACAAAACCACCAGCGGAGCCGTGGCCATGACTTCCTTGGCCGTCATGCCCAGCGCGCACAACGCCACAGCGCCCGCCAGCCATCCGCGTGCTCCGTCGGCCCCGCGAATGAAACAATACAGCGTGAGCAAGTAAAGCAGCCCCACCAGCGACTCCGCGCGCTGCACCATGTAAGTTACCGATTCCGTTTGCAGCGGATGCACCACCCAGAGCAAGGCCACTGCCAGCGACAACCACGGCGCGGAATTTTGCCGCTCCGGCGACAGAACCCGCAGCAGCGTCCGACGCACAATGCCGTATAGGGTCAGCCCCGCGAGCACATGAATGAGCAAATTCCCCGCGTGATAACCCCAAACCTCTGTTCCACCCATCGCGTGATTGATGGCGAAACTTAGATTCAGCAAGGGCCGGCCTTCCACGGTGACACCCTTGGCGATGGCTCCAGTTTCCGGGAACAGAACCCGGCCGATGGAAGCCAGATTCCGGATCGTCTGGTTGTCTCTGATGGCCTCATTGTCATCAAAAACAAAAGGGCCTTGAAAGCTATTCGCATAGACCAGCAAGCCTGCCAGACCGATAATCATTATCGGCAGCCACTTCTGCCAAGGAGGCGAAACTTTGACGGGTTTTTCGACCGGAAGGTCTTTCTTGTTCCGGCGGGCTTTCTTGCGGCTCATGGGGCGAGAGACTAGGACCGCTGACAGCGTGGGTCAAAAACTATGCACAGCCTAGACGCGGTCATGCTTCCAACAGCGATGCTCCTGAGCCAACGGTCAGATAAGATTCGGAGCACCCAAGGACTGGGGTCGCCTCGGCCCCAGTTAATGGGGAACGGTGGCGTCCCTCTTCCTTGATATTGCATGCGCAAGACTAACTCACTCTGCCAGCCAGCCTTACTTCACCTTGCCGTTGAGTCCGCCCTTGTTCAGCGCGGTGAGCAATTCCTTGGGGGAAAGATCGCCTTCGACCGTGACGGACTTGGCGTCTTTCACAGCGTTAGTTTTTGTCGCACCGGCAGCGGTGGCGGCCTTGTTGAATGCAGTCACACACTTGCCGCAGCACAGATGCACCCCTTCGACGGTGACTGATTTGGCTTTGACTTCACTGGCGGTTCCAGCGGTCGCGCCTTCGCCGAAGTAACCGGCATCGAGCAAAGCGGTCACAGCCATCTTGGCGTCAGCTTCGCTCTTCGCAGTGATGGTGACGGAACCTTTGTCAGCCGTGCAGGTGGCACCGGCGACACTGGTGACAGCTTTGGTGATTCCATTGGCGCAGCCCTTGCAGCAATTATGCACGCCGGTGAGAGTGACTGACGATTCAGCGCGTGCGGCGAAGGTGACGGCAAAGATGGCGAGAAGGGTGATAATGGATGTTTTCATAGTAGAAGAAACTAGACGGATCAGCCGCAAGCAACCTTACAACGAACTCAAAAAATAATAAATCGCAGGATACCACGTCAGCATTTCTATGCTGGAAAGCACGTTAAATTTTCACACGAAGGCACAAAGACACATAGGCGCGACTTTGCATCGCTCCGTTCCTTTATGGGGGATGCTGCGCCTCTCGGTTCGGCGCGGTTCGGTAGATCAAATGTGACGAAGGCGGCAGTGTTATCGGGCGCGAGAAATTTGACCGCAGCTCCATGCAAAGGTAACGAGCCAGCGCATGAAGCTCGACCGTTCGATCGCCAGTCACGCCAGCATCGGGCGAAAGGCCGCGCATATCCTCATCGCTGCGCGGCGCGTGAAAGTAGATGGCATCATCGTCACCAACTCGCATCACGAGGCGGATCGTTTCATGCGCATCGAGATTGATGACGCCGTGGTGCAAGAGCCACAGCGCGCACTTTATCTCATGCTCCACAAACCCGTCGGCGTCCTTAGCGCGACCGTGGACGACCAGCATCCCACCGTGATTGATCTCATCGACGATCCCGACAAACACACCCTCCACATCGCCGGCAGACTGGATCGCAGCACCTCCGGTCTCCTGTTTCTCACCAATGATGGCCGCTGGTCGAAAAGCCTCATGGATCCAGGCAACAAAGTGTCCAAAGTTTATCTCGTCGAAACCCGTGAACCCATCCTGCACGAAGCCATCGAAGCTTTCGCGCGCGGATTTCATTTCCCTACCGAAGACATCACCACTCTGCCCGCCGAACTCGAAATCTTATCCGATCACAAAGCCCGCCTCACTCTGCACGAAGGCCGTTATCATCAGGTCAAACGCATGTTCCATCGTGTGAACAATCGCGTGATCTGCCTTCACCGTCAGAGCATAGGCCAGATCGAACTTCCCCCCGGTCTCGCCCCCGGCCAGTGGCGACCACTGACAGACAGGGAAGTTAAGTCCGTCAAAATCACACCCGGTTGATGAGATTCCGTCCCTCGGACAAGTATCGGGCGAGGATTGGATCAGGATGGTGCTTCCTGCGGCATGGCGGCAGATTATATGACTCGTGGAATCAGGATCAGGAGCGGCGTATCGCGATCCGTTTAGCGCGGACAAAAAGAATGTAGTCATGAGCTTTAGCTCGTGATCAAGTGCGCTGAGTTTGAGCTAAAGTTCTGAACTACTTTGCGTCAGCCTTTCATGCCCTCTTGGGCGAGGAAGTTCTCTACCCAGGTGATGTCATAGTTGCCCTGATTGAAATCGCTGGTGGTCATGATCTTGCTCTGGAGGGGAATGGTGGTCTTGATTCCCTGGATCATAAACTCGCCAAGTGCGCGGCGCATTCTCCGAATGGCGACATCACGTGTCGCCCCGGTGACGATGAGCTTGGCGATCATCGAATCATAGTAGGGCGGGACGGTGTAGCCGGAATAAACGTGGGTGTCCACGCGCACGCCGCGACCGCCGGGCACATACCAGTGCGTGATCTTGCCGGGGCTGGGTGCGAAGTTGCGCGCGGGGTCTTCGGCATTGATGCGGCACTCGATGGCGTGGGCGCGCGGGGTGTTTTTCATCACGTGCTCGGAGAGCGGCAGGCCGGCGGCGATGCGAATCTGCTCCTTAATGAGGTCACAGCCATAGACTTCTTCTGTGATGGGATGCTCCACCTGGATGCGGGTGTTCATCTCCATGAAGTAGAAGCTCTTCCGGTCGTTATCGACGAGGTATTCAATGGTGCCGGCGTTTTCGTAGCCGATGCCTTTGCAGAGCTTTATCGTGGCATCGCCCATGGCGCGGCGGAGTTTGTCGGAGATTTTCGGCGAGGGACATTCCTCGATGATTTTCTGATTGCGTCGCTGCATGGAGCAGTCGCGCTCGCCCAGATGAAGAACATGGCCCTTGCTATCGGCGATGACTTGAAACTCAATGTGGTGGGGTCGCTCGACTAGTTTTTCGATGTAAACGCTGCCGTCGCCGAAGCACTTCATGGCCTCCATGCTGGCCTGCTGGAAGCTGGGGCGCAGGGTGGCCTCATTGTGCACGGGTCTCATGCCGCGCCCGCCGCCACCTGCAGTGGCCTTGATCATCACGGGATAGCCGATTTTGCGTGCGATTTTTAGCGCCGCTTCTTCGTTTTCCACAATGCCGTCGGAGCCGGGCGTGATGGGCACGCCGAACTTCCGGGCCGTGGCGCGCGCAGAATTTTTGTCACCCATCATGGCGATGACCTTGGCGGAGGGGCCGATGAATTTGATTTTGCACTCGGTGCAGATTTCCGCGAACTCGGCCTTCTCGCTGAGGAATCCGTAGCCGGGAT
>JAIOQF010000346.1 GCA_021413535.1 Verrucomicrobiota bacterium | reverse complement strand
GAACCAGCAACACGGCACCAACGTCGATCCTGATGCCGTCGCCGAGACGAAAGCGGAGATATTCAAAAAGCGCGTCCACGAAGTGCCGCGCGTGCATCCCGTGGCCAGCTATGCCGAATCGCTCCACGGTCGCGCGCCGATGTCCGTCGCGTCCGGCAGCGAGGCACCCATCGTCCATGCCTGCCTCAAAAACACCGGGCTGTTCCACCTCTTTGAAATCATCATTACGCCCGCCGACGTGCAACGCGGCAAGCCCGCGCCCGACATGTTTCTGCTGGCCGCCGACCGCATGGGCGTGAAACCGCAAGACTGTCTCGTTTTCGAAGACGGCCGGAGCGGATTGGAGGCTGCGAAGGCCGCAGGCATGGAGGCAGTTTTTATTCCGCGCACGTTGCGGTGAAACAGTGCAATCAGTAATCCAATGAATCAGTGAAAAATAAAACTGCCCTCTGAATTACCGTCCCCTTCCCCCTGCGACGTTCGTTTACTAAAAGATGCCCTTCCCGCCAATAAACGCCGCACTGCTGATCATCGGACACGGCTCCACGGTCAATCCCGACTCCAGCACCCCGACGCATCGTTGCGCCGATGAGATTCGCCAACGCAATCTTTTCGCAGAGGTGGTCTGCGCTTTCTGGAAGGAGGAGCCTTCGATGCGCGAAGTGCTTTACACGATTCAGAGCGAAATCATCTTCGTGGTGCCAAACTTTATCAGCGAAGGCTATTTCACCCGCGAAGTGCTGCCGCGCGAACTGCGGCTGGACGGGCCAGTCACTCAGCGCGACGGACGAACAATTTTCTACTGCGATCCGGTTGGCATCCATCCGACAATGACCAAGCTGCTGCTGCATCGAGCCGATGAAGTCGCCCCGGGCGTCCCGCGAAATGAAACGAGTCTCGTAATCGTCGGCCACGGCACCAGCTTGAACGAACAATCCCGCAAGGCCATCGAGTCCCAAGTCGCGCTCATTCGCGAAGGTGGCCATGGTTTTGCCGAAGTGCTCGATGCCTACATGGAAGAAGCACCGCTGGTGAATGACTGGAACAAACTTACAGCAGTGCCCAATGTCGTGGTGGTTCCATTTTTCATCGCCGACGGGTTGCATAGTTATCAGGACATCCCGGTATTGCTCGGCATAGAATCAGAACCCGCTGTAGCAGCCAGTCAGAGCGATGTCTTTCGACAGAATCCCCATCACCTGCGCGACAGGAATCTTTATTACAGCAGCGCCATCGGCACCGATCCACTGATGGTGGACGTGATCCTTGATCAAGTGCGGGACATGGCGGCGAAACATCCAGCGTCGATCAGGGAACTTCAAACATCGAACGTCATAGTAAAATTGCCGGAGCAGAACTTCGCCATCGGGCAGGTTCGCTGCGAGCGTAACCCTCTGCACGGCTGGATGCTTTATCACATCGCTGATCTCGCGAGCGATCCCGCATTGAAAAAATATGCCTCAACCACGGATGCCCGAGAAATCGCTCTCTATGATGACGCGGAAAATTTTCGCCCGCTGAAGACGGCCCCCACATTGAAACGCGGATGGATTTTGCAACTCGCGAATGACGATGAAGTCCGTCTGGCGCTGGATTTTATTTATCCCGGTGCGCTCGGTCTGCTCCGGCATTTTCAAAACGGCACCCTGCATCCGGTCCACCTGCGCGAAACCCTCGGCCGCCAGACCGGGATGTATCGCTTCGCAAATTCCATCAGCGACGACGACGCCCAGCGCCTCGTGGCCTGCGAATGCGACGCGCAAACAAAATGCCTCCGCCGCATCACCTGGCACCTGGACGAGAACCAGCCGCTGCAATTGCTTAAGCCAGAAAAATTGCCGCCCACGACCACTAATGCCGATGACCTGCCACTGATTTGCGTTGAGGCCTGCACCCACATCGTCTCCGCCGCCCGCGAGAAAGCGCGAGCCAATCACACTGCAAAGCAGCAAGAGAAACCGTGATCCGGCGCAGTATCGGCATTAAAAAATATGTCAAGAATGGGACTAACAAAATCAAGAGATTCCTAATTCTGTTCACATGATGAGTTGTGGACGCGAGAATTGAAGATTGTTAATTGCGGCAGATGTTCTTCATGCTGACTGCCAAGTTTTTCCAGCGCGATGTCCTGATCGTGGCCCGCGATCTGATCGGCGTGGAACTCCACTGGCGCGGTTGCAGCGGCATCATCGTGGAAACGGAAGCCTACGCGGTGGAAGGTGACGAGGCCTGCCACACCGCATCCCGACCGAGCGCGCGTGAGTTTGTGCGAACCCAGCCGCCGGGCGCAGCCTATGTTTATCTCAACTACGGGATGTATTGGCTCTTCAACCTTCTGGTGAAGGATGGCCCGCGCGACGGGCTGATCCTGATCCGCGCCTTGGAGCCGGTCGGTGGTATCGCGAAAATGAAAAGACGGCGCGGTAAAGAGCGCGTGAAAGATTTATGCAGCGGGCCCGGCAAGCTGGCGATGGCGCTGGGCATCACCGGCGCGGATCACGGCACACCGATGTGTGGTCGCTCAGTTCCCGTCGGCACCGGACTGAGACTGCCACGCGCAGGCTCCAGTCATAATGTCTCTGCAGACGTGCGCGTGGGCATCAGCAAGGCGGCGAAGCATCCATGGCGATTCCTCGCTCACGGAAATCCCCATGTGAGCGTGCCCCATGGGAAAGTAAAATCACCGCGCTGAACCGCGGCCGCGTCGATTGACGATGCCTCAGGGGTTGCAGCGGAAGTCAGTGCTGGTGAGCACCGCCTTTGCCGGGCTCCGCGCAGCACGAGGAAGTGGAGCCATCTTTGCAGCAGGAAGTCTTTTTCTTTGATTTGCAGCATTCACAGGAGACGAGGGCGAGGCTGGCAAAGGCGAGAACAAATGTCAGAATTCGATTCATGTTGGGAACGGGTTGAGTGTTAGAATGTGAAATGGGACTTGGGAAGGATGATACGACATCTGAGGCGGGCGATTCAATAAAAAAAGGGCGCGCCAACTGAAAGACAACGCGCTCCACGGCGAGCGTGCGGGTAATGATGGATTTCAGGCTATCTGCAACTATCGCGCTTTAGGATTTTACCGGCCAGACCACAATATCTGGGCAGTTTCCTGAGAATTGCCCACAATATCTTGCGACAGGCCATTTTCTGCTTGCCGCACCCCCGCCTCTCGGTGTTTAATCAGCCGCGAGAACGTTCCCGCTTCCAACACTCATTTACGCCATGTATCTCAAAACACTCGACATCCACGGTTTCAAGTCCTTCGCGGACAAGACCACCTTTGAATTCCATCAGGGCGTAACCGGCATTGTCGGCCCCAACGGCTGCGGCAAATCAAACGTGGTGGACGCCATCCGCTGGGTGCTCGGCGAAACCTCGGCCAAGGCCCTGCGCGGCGATGAAATGGCCGATGTCATCTTTAACGGCACGGACAAACGCAAGCCCGTCGGTATGGCGGAGGTCGTCCTCACCTTGGCCGATTGCGAGCAGGGCCTGCATGTGGACTTCAACGAAGTCGCCATCGGCCGCCGTGTCTTCCGCGACGGCCGCAGCGAATATCGCATCAACGGCACCATCTGCCGCCTGAAGGACATCCAGGACCTCCTCTCCGGCACCGGCATCGGCCGCGCCGCCTACTCGGTAATGGAGCAGGGAAAAATCGATCAGCTAATCAGCGCCAAACCGGAGGACCGTCGCGCGGTTTTCGAAGAAGCCGCAGGCATCACCAAGTTCAAATCACAGAAAAAAGAGGCATTGCGCAAACTGGAATACACCGACGCCAACCTCCTGCGCGTCGCCGATATTATCGCGGAAGTCAGCCGCCAGATGAACAGCCTCCAGCGCCAGGCGCAGAAGGCCAAGCGCTATCAAGTGCTGCATAAGGATCTTCGCGTGCTGGACACTCACCTTGGTCATCGCCACTACACCGAATTCCAGGCGGAGAAATCTGAGACCGAAACCCAGATCAGAGCACTACTCACTCAATGCGAAGAGATGCAGAAGAAAATTCACGATCGCGAAGCCGATGCCGCGCAGACTCGTGAGGCCTATCACCAGGTCGAGGGACGGATCAATTCCCTCCGCCAACAAGCGCAGGAACTGCACTCACGCATCCAGGGCGCCGACAGCAAGATCGGCTTCAATAACGAGCGCGCCGAGGAACTCGCCGGTCGCATCCAGCGC
>JAIOQF010000345.1 GCA_021413535.1 Verrucomicrobiota bacterium | reverse complement strand
AAGACTACATTATTCTTCTGGAACAGCAGAGGGGAATTATCATGAGCGGTGCTGATGAGTCCGTGGAAGAGACGCGTAACGCCGGCTGGCGTCGAGCTGCGGGCCAGGTTTCGCTGCCGGAAGTGCATCGCAGTATTTTAGTGCCGGCCTCCGCTTCATTCTGGCGCAAGATGCTGGCCTTTGGCGGACCCGGCTTCATGGTCGCGGTGGGTTATATGGATCCGGGGAACTGGGCCACGGATCTGGCGGGCGGCGCGAAATTTGGTTACACGCTGCTGAGCGTCATTTTGATTTCAAATCTGATGGCGATGCTGCTGCAGCATCTCTGTGTGAAGCTGGGCATCGCCACGGGCCGCGATCTGGCGCAGGCCTGTCGGGATGAATACTCCAAGCCGGTGGTTTGGATCTTGTGGGTGTTGTGCGAACTGGCCATTGCGGCGTGCGACCTGGCGGAGGTGATCGGCTCCGCAATCGGATTGCAACTGCTCTTTGGCATCCCGCTGGTGTGGGGCTGCGTGATCACGGCGCTGGATGTGTTGCTGATCTTGTGGCTTCAGCATAAGGGCTTCCGCTGGATCGAGGCGCTGGTGATTTCGCTCATTGCGGTCATCGGCGGCTGCTTCATTGCCGAGTTGATTTTTGCCAGGCCGGACGTGGGCGGAATCTTCCGGGGCTTCATGCCGCGAATGGAAGTCTTGCAGAATCCGGCGATGCTTTATGTGGCCATCGGCATCCTCGGGGCGACGGTCATGCCGCATAATCTTTACCTGCATTCCTCCATCGTGCAGACGCGTAAATACGCCCAGACGCCGGATGGCCGGCGCGAGGCCATTCGCTTCGCCACCATCGATTCCACATTCGCACTTTTTCTGGCGCTGTTCATCAATGGCGCGATCTTGATTCTCTCGGCAGCGGCGTTTCACGGTGGCGAGCATGAGGGGGTTGCGGAGATTCAGGAGGCTTACAAGTTGCTCTCGCCTGTGCTTGGAGTGGGTATTGCAGGCACGCTCTTTGCGGTGGCCTTGCTGGCCAGCGGGCAGAACTCCACGCTTACAGGAACACTGGCCGGGCAGATCGTGATGGAGGGTTTTATCAATATCCGATTGCGTCCCTGGTTGCGCCGGCTGCTGACGCGCGGCATCGCCATTGTGCCGGCGGTCATTGTCATCGGTGTTTACGGCGAGAGCCGGGCCACGGATTTGCTGGTGGCCAGTCAGGTGATACTTTCAATGCAGCTTGGTTTCGCCGTCTGGCCGTTGCTGCGCTTCACAGGTAACCGCGCCAAGATGGGTGAGTTCATCAATCCGCTTTGGATCAAGATTGCGGGCTGGACGACGGCGATCATTATCATCACTTTGAACGTGAAGCTGCTATTCGATACTTTCATGCCGGACTCCGTTCGCGGCGCGCTCTATCACGCCATCGGACTGCCCATGGTTGAGTCTTGATCGAGCAAATTATTATTCCTGCCATCATGTATCAAAAAATTCTCATCGCCCTCGACAACACTGCCTCGGATGCTGCGCTGCTGGCGCAGGTTGGGAAGCTGGCAGCGCTGTTGCAAAGTGAAGTGCTGCTGGTTCACGTTGCCGATGGCTGGGCGGCGCGGAATTTTGACCGGTTTCAACTCGCGGAATCCGAGGAGATGAAGGAAGACCGGCGTTATCTCGATGAAACTGCGGAGAAATTGAAAAGCACGCACGGTCTGGCTGTGGGCACCCGGCTGGCGCTGGGAAATCCGCCGGATGAAATCCTCAAGGTGGCGTATGCGGAAACATGCGATCTCATCGCTATGGCTTCACATGGTCATAAGTTCCTCGGTGACATCTGGCACGGCAGCACCATCAACCGGGTGCGGCACAACACGAACATCACGATCCTGATCGTGCGCGCGGAGAGAAAGTAGCTCGCGCTCGTGCTGGCATTCCGGCCCTGTCCATTTCGGAGTAGATCAGGCTTTCTTCTTCTTGACCGGCGTAGTCGGAGGCGTTGGATTCGCGGCCATTTTCGCTGCGCCAAGCTTGTTGTTCATGTTCATGCGGTCAAAGTCGTCGAATGTCCCGTTGTGGGACAAGCTGAGGGTATTGAGCGGGCCTCTGGGAGCGGCCTTGTAGTCAGCCTGCATGGCCTTCAGTTCGTCGACGCTGATTTCAAAATTGCCGTCCTTGTCGTAGGGCTTGATTAATTCCACAGCGGCCGTGTCCACGGTTGGAACCGCAGCTGGCTTCTTCGCAGCTGGCTTTTTTTTGTCGGCGGTGTGAGCCATGACTGGGAGGCAGAGAATCGCGATGAGAATGAGATGACGGTTTAATGATTTCATGGTGATAGCGGTTGATGGTTGGTTGGTGATTGGACGATACAATTTCAAATTTCGTTCAGCCTTCCCAGACGAATTCAATCGGCATCTCCATGTCCGCGCGCACACTCTGATGCACTGGGCAGCCATGCGCGGTTTTTTCCAGTAGCGGGCGTTCCGGATGATCCGGGGGCAGGGATATCCAGATTTTCACCGGAATTTTTACAATGCGGCGCGGGGAGTCGGTGCTCATGTGTTTCTCCGCGTGGGCGCGCATGGATTTGATCTCAATGCCCTTGCGTTGGGCGACGATGCCGATGGTGGTGAGGATGCAGGTGGCCAGCGCGGTGACGACGAGATCAGTCGGTGAAAATGCCTCGCCTTTGCCCATGTTGTCCGCTGGTGCGTCGGTGATGAGTTCGTTTTTCGAGGGGCCGTGAGTGGCGCGGCAGCGGAGTTGACCTTCGTAGCTGGCGGTGATTTCGACCATGGGATTAATGAGAAGGTTTTTCTTTGGTATCGTCCGGCTTTGGATCGGATTCTAGTGGCGGATGATCGTGTATAGTCTCTATCGGCGTTTCGGAGTGAGCATCCGTCATGGGCTGAGTGCCTGAAGGTGCGGGGCGAGCGGCTGGACGCAGCTCGTCATCATCGTCATCGTTGCTCCAGGGATTGTAGCTCTCGTTGTCCCACTCGTCGGAGGTTTCGATGGCATTTTCATCTTCCGCGAGAGCCTTGTAATGTTCGGGATAGAGAGTGCGGTCGCGTTTGTCGAGCCACCAGGCCAGCCAGATGCAGATTTCATAGAGTGCGTAGAGCGGCACGGCGATGAGTCCGAGCGTAAACACATCGGGTGAAGGTGCGATAACGGCAGAGACCACGCAGATGCCAACCGCGGCCCAGCTCCGCGTCGTCTTCATCACTTTGTAGCTGAGGATATCCAGCTTCACCAGAGCCATGACCACGACAGGCAGTTCAAAGCAGAGACCGAAGATGAGAATGAACTGGCAGATGAATTTGGTGTATTCCTGGATGCCCCACATGGTGGCGTCGGACACTTTGCCGCCGCCCGTTTGATTGGAGAGCTGGGTATTGAAATGGAAGAAAAAGTCGAGAGCCTTGGGCACGACGATGAAGTAGGAGAAGGACGCGCCGAGCAGGAAAAGTCCGCCACCAACCGCCAGTGCGGGAAACATGATTTTCTTTTCGGTGGTGCGCAGGCCAGGCAGCACGAATTGCATGAGAAAATAAAGCAGCAAGGGACAGGAAAGAACAATACCGCCGACGATGGAGAGGTTCATGATGGCCATGAATCCACCGATGGGATTTAATTGGGTGAACGTGATTTTGCCATCAAGTCCCGCGAGATGGATCGGGTAGGTGATGATGCCCCAGAGGCGATCATAGAAGAGGAACGTGCCGACCACGAAGATGGCCAGTGTCCCCGCGATACGCACCAGCATAGTGCGCAGATCCTCCAGGTGCTCGAGGAAGGGTTTTTCCACATCCTGCTGGCCGAGGTCGGAGCTGACCTTCTCCCTGATTTTGATGACTTTACTGAAGAGCCACTTGA
>JAIOQF010000344.1 GCA_021413535.1 Verrucomicrobiota bacterium | reverse complement strand
ATATCTTGGAAGTCGAGGACGCGCTAAAAATTGCAGCTTTAAATACTCCGCCCGATCAAATATTGCTCATGCCGGAGGGAAGGACGGTCGCCGAGATCCAGCAGCGCGCGCCGCAGGTCGTGGAGTGGTGTAAAAGCCGTGGCTGGCGATACTGTCCGCGGCTGCACATTGATCTTTTCGGAAATACGCGAGGAACTTGAATTTTCGCAAGACCGCCCCTTAAGGCTGAACCTGCTTCAGAAGCTGGGTCCTCATGAGTTCCCGCCAGGCGGGCCAGTCATCTCCCAGATCTTTTCCTAGAACCACGGTGAGCATGTTACGGGCCTCTTGAGAATGAGGATGATCTTTTTGTTCCATAACCCGGAGAATCAAGGGCCACTTGATCTCATCGCCCCGATTGAGGACGCCAGCGAAAAAAATATCCTTAACTTCACCATTAGTGGTCGGGTCCATGAGAATGTCGGCCAGTGCAGTGAATCGCTCATCCGGCACCAAGTTTAACAGGTGCGGTGCAGCGGCGGTGCGACCGGGTTCGGAGAGTTGTTTCCAGCCGGCCAAGATAGCGGCGGCAATCTCATTGGTGTCATCAAACCCAGTGAGCCAGGCGTGAATTTTATCCTCATCCTCGCGGGGCACGGCTGCTGGAGTTGGCGGGGCGTCCGATGTTACTGGGGGAGCGATGACGGGGGCAATAGGAGTGAGCGGTTTCTTTTTGCTGGCTTCCGATTTCGTCGGCGGGACCTCCACTGTCACCGGAGACGCTGTGTCTTTTTGAATGATCCACCAGCCCAATCCCGCGACGACGGCAAGAATCAGAACTATGACTGGCCAACTGAGGAAAGAAAATTTCTGCTGTTCGCTTGGCATAAGACGTGAAAGTAATTTGCATCGCCCATGCGGCATTGTCCACGGCGGATTCGTCTGATGCTAAAACTTCCAGCCCAGACTCACTTTTCCGTAGTGCGCAGCAAAGCCGTCGCTTAAAAAATTCCCCTCATAATCCAACAGCAGGTGAAGGCTACCGCCAATTTCCATGAGCACACCTGCGCCCACGATCATGGAGTCCTGCGTGCGATCCTGTCCCGGCACGGTGACCTCGTAGCCAGCGCCCGTGTTGCGAATAGTCCGGCCTTGCACAAGATAATACGGCGACTGCAACAGACCCGCATTGAGGTCATCATTTGAGCCGAAGTTTTCCCGCTCCCAGCCCACGCGCACCTGCGGCGTGAGCGCACCCCAACTGCGCCCGATGCGATAGCTGGCCTGCACGCCCACTCGAGTAAGAAGTGAATCCACGGATTGTTCCGAGACCCGGGTTGCCGCAGTGCCGCCACCGGTTTCGGAGTAGCCGTCGATCTTTGAATGCGTGTAATCCACTCCAGCGATGGGGCCCAAACTCCATTGACCGGGGTGAAAATTGTAACCGGCATTAAAGCTCACTGTCTGAGTCACACTGCTAGGTTGCGCATGGGCGTTGCCGCCAAATCCAGTGTCGCGGCTGATGTGATGATCGAGCAACGTCGCGCCATAAAGCAGATCGGCATACAGCCCGCCCCACACGCTCGAAGCATAAGCGGCCAGCGTTTCGCCCGTGACATCGGTTCCACGATCCGCATCCGATTCGAGATACGAAACTCCCGCGCCCACAAGAAGATGTCGCGTGACCGCATGTTCGACGCCGATGCTCTCCGCATAAGTATTGGACTGCACTCCGAGGAAATTCCGGTTCGCATCCATGTCCAGATTTCCGTAATCGAAACTCGTGAATACCTCCCAGCACTCCACCTCAGGCTGGCGGGTGGCATA
>JAIOQF010000343.1 GCA_021413535.1 Verrucomicrobiota bacterium | reverse complement strand
CGACCGCGCACTTTCGCAGCCGGAGATCGTGGCGCTGATGTCGCGGAATGAATTGCCTCGTCTAGTGGTCTCTGTTTCCCACGATCCGGACATCGGTTCCCTGGCTGGATTTTGAAGCACCGGTTGAATCTTGCCACCCGGGACTTGATTCATTCACTTCAAACAGTCGTGCGCCGTGCGATGAGTCCCTTCACCATGCGAAGCAGTTCGACCGGCTCGTAAGGCTTGGGCAGCACCGCGGCAAATCCATAGGCCGCAGGCTGGGCCATCACGGGATCATCGGAATAACCGCTGCTGACGATGGCAAGAACATTCTGATCCATTGCGCGAAGTTTTTCCATCGTGCGCAGCCCGCCCATGCCGTTGGGTATGGAAAGATCGAGCACGACCAGATGGAATGTTCGCCCCTCATGCATGGCCTGCTGATAGGCGCGAACCGTGTCGTTGCCGTCGACAGTCTCGACGACTTCATAGTTCTGGCTCTGCAAATTTCGGACTATGAGGCCGCGCACCAGGTTGTCATCTTCCAGCACCAGAATGCGCGGATTGGCCGCGGGTGCGATGTCGAAAGTTTTCCCAATGCCCATGGTGTCAGCTTCATCAGTGTCGGAGTCCATCGGCAGAAAGAAGCGCACCGTGGTGCCGGTGCCGGGCGTGGACTGCACGGAGATGGAACCGCCGTGCGCCTTGGCGATGGATTCACAAACGGTGAGGCCGAGCCCGGTGGCATTGTCAGCCTTCCGCGTGCTGAAATACGGTTCAAAAACATGCGGCAGATGCTCCGAGGCAATGCCCGCGCCATTGTCCCGCACCTCCAGAATGACGCCGGCGCAAACTTCGCCGAATTCCGCGACAGTTTCGTTCGGGAAGATCGCCAACGGATCGGCACCTTCGCATCGGACAATGATTTCACCACCGCGTGGAAGAGCCTGCTCCGCATTGCGAACCAGATTGCCCAGTAGACGGCGCACTTGATTGGGATCGACCGCGACCTGCGGCAAATCTTCCTGCACTTCCACGAGATAATTCACATGATTCATCCGCGAGTGGTTGTGGAAAAAAGTCTTCACCAGCTCCGCCATGGAGATGGGCCGCTTGATCGGTGCACCGCCACGCGCGAAGGTCAGAAGCTGCTGCACGAGACTCTGCGCCTGAAGCGTGGCCTGCTTGGCATTCTGAATTTCCGGCAGCTTGTCGGGCTGACTCTGCAGCCGCATCTCGGCAAGCGCGAGGTTGCCCAGCAGCACAGTCAGGTTGTTATTGAAGTCATGCGCAAATCCGCGTGCGAGAAGGCCGAGTGATTCCAGCCGGTCCATGCGACTGCTGCGTTCCGCCTCCAGCTTGCGCGAGGTGATGTCCTTGAGCAGCAGGAGCAGCCCACTGCCGAAGGGATAAGTGCGGGCTTCAAACCAGGTGTTGATGCCTTCGAGAAAAATCTCGCGCGTCACGGTCTCGCGTTTTTCCATCGCGGCAGACAGCGCATCGAAGTGGCTCTCATGCGCGCTGGGCGGCAGCGTGTCCCAGAGTGAAACGCCGAGAAGCAGTCGTTTATCACGACTGAACATGCGGGCCGCGCTGCTGTTGACGTAAGTGAAGCGCCACTGGCCGTCGAGCGCCATCAGCGGATCAGAGATGCTCTCGACGATGTCAACCAACGGCGCGGCGTTGCTGGTGGCCGCACCTTCGGTCGGCGGCGCGGCGGTGGTCGCCTCTTGCGCGCGGAAAAGCACCACCATGCCGGTGACACTGCCGCGTTCATCACGCAGGGGCGCGACGCGTTCCTCAATGGACAGGCTGCGTCCATCGCGCCGAACCAGCATCAGTCGCCGGGTGGCGGGTGCACCACCCTCGATTTTCGGCGCGGTGCCGACAGATCCATCGATGGATTGAATGGAATAAATTTCTCCCAGCTCGCGGCCCGCAGTGCCCTCCAGCGAACAACCCAGCGCCTCCTCCGCCGCTGTATTGAGAAACATCACTCGTCCCGCCAGATCCGTCACCATCGCCGCATCCGCCAGACTTTGAAACGCCAGCAGAAAACTCTGCTCCTGACGCAGACGCTGAAGTTCTGATTGATGCCGGGTCGCGGCGACCTCCAATGCCGCGCGCAATTCATCTTCCGTATAGGGCTTGATGAGATAGCCGCAGGGCTGTGTATCGCGCGCCCGCGCCACGGTTGCCGCGTCCGCGCAGGCGGTGAGATAGATCACGGCGACGTGATTATTCTGCATCATGCGCCGCGCGGTCTCGATGCCATCCATCACGCCGGCAAGTTGCACATCCATCAGCACCACATCCGGCCTGAGATCATCCGCCAGCGGGAGCGCTTCTTCCCCCGTGCGACAAATCGCTGCCACATCATAACCGAGACCCGTCAGCACCGCGCCCAAGTCGCAGCCAACAAGACCCTCATTTTCGACAATGAGCACGCGGATGCGATCAGATTCAGTCATGATTGAAATTGCGGCAATTATCGTCGGCAAACCATGAGTAGCGCAAGAAGAAAGTCATGGAACAAGTGCGGCACAATTTCCCCGGCATCGTTTGACACCTCATCATTTCCCGATCTCAAATTTCTTTTCGCTCACGATCCGATCATGATCATAAACGCGCTCCATATAAGGCTGACCGGACTCCGTCCATTCGCGATTAAGCCCGGTGCGTTCGCCATTCTTGAATTCCGTCTCGGCCAGTGGCTTCCCGTTCGCATGCCATTCTTTGACCGTGCCATGAAATCTGCCGTTCCGGCAGGGATACTCAGCTTTTGGCTTGCCGTCTTTGTAGGTTTCCCTAGCGATGCCAGTGAAGGGCGTGCTCGTGCCGGGCTCGGTGAGAATGCCACTTTGATAACCAAGCTGCTTGTAGGGAAGTTCTTTGGGTTTGCCGCAGGATGCGAGAAAAAATGGAACGGCCAACCATGCGAGAATAACTAGGCGCGTGGTCATGGGACTTGTTCGGGAAGTTTGTCGGAATTGGTTGCTGCGGCAAGCGAGGAATCGCCCGATGCGCGTGAAAGACAGCCTTCAATCCAGCCGCACCGTTTCGCAGCTCGATGTAACAGTGAATGAAAGTGGTAGGTAGTAATGACATCCCAAATCGCGGAGAGCACAAACACACCTAGTTGGATAAAAATACCAGTTTCAATACGGATCATACGTGCCGATTCACTGCCGGGTATTAACAACGCACTGAGTAATCCAATCTCGACCGGAAGCACCGACACCCAGTTCATCACACGATTCCACTGCGGTCGACTACAGCGAACGCGCACCATCCTACCCCCGCCTTCGTGATATTCTGTCACCGTCGTGACGAACGCGGTCATGCCTGACGCATGCAGTTTGAAATCCCACTCGTTCCCCGGCCCAGTCACGTTCACAAAGTTAGTGCCTGCATCCGCGCAAACCTTGATGAACGCCGCGATAAAGACGGCGTCATCTTCACCGGAGCGATTCCAAAATGACCAGACACGACTTCCGAAGCGACTGGGTAAATTTGAAACTGCAACCAGGGCATCTCGCCTTTGTTCAGGCAAAGGCGAGACGTCCTGGCTACGTTTTTTCGAACCGCTCTTAGCACACGGCCATGCACGAAGATTGAAAATCCCGCGCAGCCTTGCCCAATCGCGCACCAGCGGTTGAAGCCAGCAGAGAAGTGCGAGTAACAATCCGCCGCGCCACGATTTCAATCTGCCATCTCGGCTACGCTGATAAGCTGAACTGACTGCCGAGATGATCGTGCCACCCAGCAACAGCGCAGACAGAAACAGCAACGGTTGATAAACCATGCCCGCGCCCAGCAACGCGATCACCAACGGCGCACACGGCAGCCCGGAATATAAATCCGACCATCTGCGCGTATACGAAGCATAAATCGTTGGAAACAACGCCGATCCACCGAGGCCGAAATCGATCAGTCTGGCTGATAAATCCGCCAGCGGATCATGACCATAGATCGCACCGCGCCAGCGGGCCCCACCGATCCAGGCGAAACGCTCCGGCCAGCGCTTGATCAACTGAGCCTCGGCAGAACCATAGCCGCGCTGCTGCCGAAGATAGGCCGCGACCGTCGCGCGGCGATGGTGCCAGACCACGGCGGCGGGCATGAAGAATAGTTTTCCACCAGCTGCCAGCAAACGCCAGCAGACATCGACATCGTCACCAGCGGCGGTGAACTCGTCACGGAATCCGCCAATCGCTTCCAGTGCCGTCTTTCGTATCGCAAGATTGCAGCCGGGCAGATGTTCGGCATCTTGATCGCTCGCGAGGACATGGGCTGGAGCGCCCGGGGCAGCGGCGACGACGGCCTCGGTGTTCGTGCGGGGAGACGGTGCGAGATTCGGCCCGCCCGCCGCGACACAATTCTCATCATCAAACGCCGCCGCAAGATTCAACAACCAATCTTCATCGGGCACGCAGTCGTCGTCCGTGTATGCGAGGATCTGACCTTGCGCGAGCCGTGCGCCAAGATTTCGCGCGGCACTAAGTCCAGCGTGATCCTGACGATGATATTTTACGAATGAAAATTCCCGCGCAATCTCTGGCGTGGCATCGGTGGATCCATCGTCGATCACGAGCACTTCAAATTTCGGATGCGTCTGCCTGTCCAGCGCAGCAAGGCATTCGCGCAGGGTCGCTGCGCCGTTACGGGAGCAGACGATCGCTGACAGCTCCAATGATGAATGTCGAATGATGAATGATGAATTCAGAGAGAGCTGATCACAGACTTGTTTCGACCTTCGGTCACGGGTGACGATGCCGAAGTCCCAGCCGGTCACATCTGCACCGCCGCGATGCCATTCATCCGTGTAGCTGAACCAGAAGTTGCCCGCCGCACCAATACGACGGAGTTCCTCCATTTCCCATTGCATCATCTCCGCCTGCACGAGTTCGCCGTGTTGCTTGGTATCGAGACCGAATTCCGTGATGACCAGCGGCCGGTCACCGGCGATGATTTGCAAATGACGAACGTAGCGCGCGAAGTCATCGCGACTTTCGAGAAAGACATTGCACGCGATGAAGTCTGCATTGCGCGGCGCGAGATATTCCGTCGACGGATAATTCGCATAAGCCACGGGCATGTTCGGCGCTTCGACCTTCGCTGCGGCGATGAGCGTCTCCAAAAAAGCCTGCGCTCGCGCCGGCCCCATCCAGCGCACCAGGGCTTTATCGATCTCATTGCCGACCAGCAAACCTGCGATGCAGGGTTCATTCGCCAGGCGCCGCGCCGCATGTGTCACGCGCGCGATCGCGTCGCGTCGCACTGATCGGTCAGCGAGAAAATCGACGTGCTGCGTCCACGGCACACCTGCCAGCAATCGAAGGCCGGACGAGGTGCACGCCCGGAGAACTTCTTCCGATGGCGGCTCATAAACGCGGATGACATTAAATCCGAGCGACGCGATGTGCGCCAAGTCGGTCCAGAGCTGTGCATTTTCCGGCCAAGGCTCGCCCCGTGAGTTGGGCTTGAAGGGCCCGTAGGTGATGCCGTTCCAGAAATATTTCGCACCATCTGCATCACGAAACCACTTGTCAGCCCTGGAGCACACGCTGCCCGCGCCCAGTGGCGGCGACTTTTTTGGTGCTCCATTCAATGACATGCGGCAGGAGAGATGACGAGTCTGCAAATATAGACTCGCAAATCCTCCCGCGCATTCGGGAACTCAAAAGAGCATCACTTACAGCTTGCGCCGCACGGACTGCTCCAGTCGCTGCACCCCGCGACGTATCCGCGCCTTGACAGTGCCCAACGGCTCGTGCAAACGCTCGGCGATTTCGCTCTGGGTCAGACCATTGAAATATGCGAGCTGAATCGCCTCCCGTTGCTCGGGCGAGAGTTCCATGACAGCATTTTGCAACGTGCGGTCTCGCTCGCCGGAGATCACGACATCGCTGGTGTCTTCATCAAATTCTGGCTGCAAGGGCTTGGTCTCATGTTCGAAGTCATGGTTGAGCCTGGATCGACGCTGCTTGGATCGAACACGATCAATGGCCCGATTCCGCGCCATGGTCGAAATCCAGGTGAGCGGCTTGCCCTTGGCCTCTTCATAGAGATGAGCCTTCTGCCAGATCTGCATCAAGACTTCCTGCATGATGTCCTCGGTATCCTGATGATCATTCAGCACGCGGTAAATCGTCGAATAAAGCAGCCCGCCAAACTTCCGGAAAAGTTCCTGAAAGGCGACGACGTCGCGACGTCCAACTCGCTGAAGCATGAGGATGTCAGCTGTTTGATCTTCAGTCAAAGCGACGGGATCAGGCTCGGCAGTCAGATTTTTCCGGGTAGGCCTACGAAGAGAACGAGTCAGGATTGCATTCATAGATGCACTATCTGACCCCTTAGAAGCATATTTGTCTAATAAAATATTTTGATGTCTATTTATTGTCTATATTACTGGGCGAGAATCAACCACTTACGCCGAATCTGAACCGATAATTTTTTTAATGGCTTGAGCGCAACTTGGCGTTGGCTTGAGTTTGCCCGCCGTCTTTGTATGGTTTGAACATCAACATCAGCGTGACCAACATCAACCATGACACCCGGGACCGGACGATCCAAATCTTGCGCGCTTCACCAATGAATCATGAAGGCCAGAACTCATCGCGGACTTCGACCTGTTTAAAACATCGGTGACCATGACGTCTTCAGCAACCATTCTCATTGTCGATGACGAGAAGCACACCCGCGACGGACTACGGCTCTCGCTCGAGGACGACTTCGATGTCTACGTCGCGGGCAATCTCGCTGAAGCCATGGAGTTCCTCCGCAACGATCAAATCGACGTGCTGCTGACCGATCTGCGGCTGGCCGGAGAAAGCGGAATGGATCTCATCGAGCAGGCGCTGAAACTGTCCCGTCCGCCGATCTGCATCATGATGACCGCGTATGGCGGCGTCGACACCGCCGTGGAAGCGATGAAACGCGGCGCGTATGATTTCGTCACCAAGCCGCTCAATCTCGATGAAGTGGAAATTCTCATCAAGCGCGCGCTGAAAGGCCGCACGCTGGAAAAAGAAAACGTCGAGCTAAAAAAACAGGTCGAACGCAAATACGCCGTAGAAGGCATCCTCGGTCAGAGCGAGGTGATGAAGCCGGTGATTGACGTCATCGAGCAAGTCGCACCGACGCGCGCCACCGTGTTGATCGAAGGCGAAAGCGGCACCGGCAAGGAACTTGTCGCGCGCGCGATTCACAATCTCAGCGGACGACCCAAGGCGAAACTGGTCACGGTGCATTGCGCCGCGCTCTCGCCCACGGTGCTGGAGAGCGAATTGTTCGGCCACGAAAAAGGATCGTTCACCGGCGCCAACGAGAAGCGCATCGGACGCTTCGAGCTGGCGGACGGCGGCACTTTGTTCCTCGACGAGATCGGCGAGATTGATGCCAGCGTGCAAGTGAAACTGTTGCGCGCGCTGGGCGAACAGACCATCGAACGCGTCGGCGGCAGCAAGCCCATCCAGGTGGATGTGCGCGTGGTGGCGGCGACCAACAAAGATCTCGAGAAGCTGGTGCAAGAAGGAAAATTTCGAGAAGATCTTTTCTGGCGCTTGCGCGTCGTGCAAATCAAACTGCCAGCCTTGCGCGAGCGCAAGGGCGACATCCCCTTGCTGGCCGAGGCATTCTTGCGCGAACTCGCGGAGCTGAACGGCAAACCTTACAAACCGCTCAGCGAAGATGCCCTACAGTCCCTGCTGGCCTACGACTGGCCGGGCAATGTCCGCGAACTCCGCACCGCGCTGGAGCACGGCGTCGTCATGTGCAACGCCGCGCGAGTGAGCCTGAAACATCTGCCCTCCTACCTCACCGGCGGGTCGGAAATTTTACTCCAGAAAAAATCAGACGGAAATGGCAGCGTCGCCTCGACCAGCGCGTTTGCCGATTTGAATTTGGAAAAAATGGAGCGGGCCATGATCGATGCCGCGCTGCTGCGCACTCATGATAACCGCACCGAGGCTGCAGAGTTGCTCGGCTTGAGCCGTCGCACGCTCCAGCGCAAGCTCCTTGAACTGGGGCGTGTGAAACGTGTGAAGCGCGCCGTCAAATAACCTCCTCTGGAAAAACACGCTGGCATTCGCCAGACGTTCCGTTACGCTCGCATTAAGAAGATGGATGGATCATCGGTGTCGACAGAAAAAAATACGCTCACGCGGCTGACACGCGCATTCGTCTGGGTGTCGGTGCCGGTGCTGTTGTTCGTGCAGCTTTTCGTGACCTTTCGCGGTCTGTCCAGCCCGCTGGGGATGGAGCAGGCGCAAGTGGCGCGCGAACTCGCCCGGGGCCATGGATTTCACACCTTGTCCGTGCACCCCTACGCATGGCGACAATTGATCGAGCATGGGAAGCCAGCTTCACCTCTGGAGATGCAGGACATCTTCAATCCACCCCTACAGACGCTGGTGCTGCTGCCCGTATTCAGGGCGTTCGAATCCTTTTGGCCGTTCAATGAGAGCGCTGATTCCAAGGAAAACACCAAGAGCGTTTACTTCATGGATCGAGTTGTCGCCGCAGTGGGATTGATCTTCTTCATGGCCTCCGCAGGAGTGGCCTGGATCACGGCGCGGCGTCTCTTTGATGTCACGATTGCTGGCTGGATGTTTGTCACGCTGCTCGCGTGCCAATTCCTTTGGGATGTGGCGCGCAGCGGACTGCCGCAGATGATGACCTTGTTCTTTTTCTCCATCGCGCTTCATCAGTTTCTCCTGGCTTTGCAACGCCGGATCGACGGCGGCAGCACCACCAGACACGCGCTGATCATGGGATTGATGGGCGCGCTGATCGTCTTCTCCCATTGGATGGGATTGTGCCTGGTGCTTGGACTGTCCTGCGTGGCGGCGTGGCATCTGCGGCCGCGAACTCTCTCTGCCTTGCTGGTGCTCGGGCCCGCGCTGCTGGCGCTCGCCGCGTGGGGCGCGAGAAATCATGCGTTGTGCGGCGATATCTTCGGCGATGTCAAAGCCACCTTGCAGGCCACCTTGGCCTACGCCTCAGACTCGATGCTGTTGCGCGACTTCAGCGGCAACAGCCAGCCCGCAGCCGTGGAATTTGTCGTGCGCAAGGTGCTAATGAATTTCACCCTGCAAGTGCAGAATTTATTTTTGCATTTGGGCGCCGTCCTGCCCGCCGCACTTTTTTTTATCGCCCTGCTCCATCCGTTCCGCCGTGCAGAAGTGCGCACCTTTGGCTGGAGCCTCGCCGTCATCTGGCTCTTCGCCACTGCTGGCATGTCGCTGACCGGTTTGCCTCTTAAGGAGAAAGACGTGAATCAAATTCACTCACTGTTTATTCCGGCGATGACCATCTTCGGATTTGCCTTTCTCGCGGTGCTCTGGGGCCGGCTGGGGATCAATCATGCCCGCGCCAGCTGGTGGTCGCGCCATGGACTGGCTGCAGCCGCGTTCACGATCAGCGCGCTCCCCTTGATCAACATTCTGCCCACGGAATTGACCATGGGCCTGGGCCCCTACAAGGGCGAGTTTGCCCACTGGCCGCCTTACATGCCCAAGCAAATTCACAAGGTCGCCGGATATACCGAGAGCACAGAACTAATCTTCACGGACATGCCCTGGGCCGTCGCCTGGTATGCGGACCGTCCTGCCGTGTGGTTGCCGACGGATCGCAAGCAATTTGATGAAATGCGCGCGCTGGCGGAGAAGCAAAATATTTCCGTCGCTGGCTTCCTCATGACGCCGGAATCATTGCGGGCGGACCGCGCTGTAGAGGTCTTCAGCGGCGAATATCGCGAGTGGGCCCGCCTGGCATTTCGCGGGATCATTGCCGGCTTCGGCACCGACATCATGACCCAGACTGATTTCCCCTATCGTGAATTCATCCCGCTGGCCGGACAACCGGGCAATGAGTTCAACCGTTACGTTTATGAAATGGCATTTATGTCTGACCGCAAACGCTGGGAGAAAGCCCCCGTCAGCCCAACAGAAAAAAAGCTGGCTGATGATGCGGAGGCCAGACAACCTTCGTCTGCCAAACCATAGCCAGCCCGGATTCCCGCTTGCGGCGACGGTGCCGCGCGCCATGATGGCTCGCCCATTATTAAAATGCCCAACGCCGCCCACAAACCCGAGGAACTCAGCTTTGAAGAAGCCATGGGCTCGCTCGAAACCATTGTGAACTCGCTCGAGACGGAGCGACTGCCTCTCGAAGAAATGGTCACCGCCTATGAGCGCGGCGTGAGCTTGCTGCGCACCTGCCGGGCGCGCATCGAATCCGCGCGTCAGCGCGTGGAAATCATCACGGCTGATCTTGAAGGCCGGGGAACGGCGACGCTTGAAGAATTCACCCCAATGGACGCGCCGGAAACCTCCACGGCGGATTCGACAAAAAAAGCAAAGCGCAAATCCCCCTCTCCTGCCGAAGATAAACCCAGCGGCGACATCCGGCTTTTCTGAGCATGACCCGCTCTTGAATTATTCTCCCATCCCTTCATGCCCGAACTCCCCGAAATATCTTCACCGGCCGATCTCAAGGCCCTGCCCGCGGAACAACTTGCTGCCTTGGGAGAAAAAATCCGGCAGACACTCATCACCACCCTCAGTGAAACAGGCGGCCACCTCGGGCCCAATCTTGGTGTTGTTGAACTGACCCTGGCGCTCCATCGAGTTTTCGATACTCCGAAAGACAAGTTTGTTTTCGATGTCGCCCACCAGGGCTACGTGCATAAAATGCTCACCGGTCGCTGGGATCGCATTCAGACCATTCGGCAATATGAAGGTCTAAATGGATTCTGTCTGCGCTCAGAAAGTGAACACGACTGCTACGGCGCCGGTCACGCAGGCACCGCGCTCAGCGCAGCACTGGGCATGGCGGTCGGTCGCGATCTGCGCGGCAGCGACGAGCACGTTATCTGCGTCGCTGGCGATGCCGCCTTCACCTGCGGCCCAGTGTTTGAGGCGCTGAACAATGCGGCGGCGCATACCAACCGTCTAATCGTTGTGCTCAACGACAACGAATGGAGCATCGACCGCAATGTCGGTGCCATCGCGCATTACTTCAATGCCATCGCCACCAACCCGGCTTTCCATGCGCTGCACGAGAAGACAGCAGAATTTATTGAAAAGATTCTCGGCAAAGGAGCACGACGTCTCGCCAGCAAAGTCGAGGAAAGCGCCAAAGGCATCTTGCTGCCCACGCGCACCGAGGATCGGACTGGTTCATCAAGCATGCTGTTCGAGGAGTTCGGCTTCCGTTACTACGGGCCCATCGATGGGCACGACCTGCCGCTGCTCATCAAGACCTTCGAGTTTCTCAAGAGCCAAACTCAACCGGTGCTCCTGCACATCATCACGGAAAAAGGTCGCGGTTATAAACCAGCGCTGAACGATCCCGGCAAATTCCACGGGCTCGGCAAATACAACATCGAAACCGGTGAGACACCGCCTACGGCCACGCCGACTTATTCCGCGATCTTTGCCCGCAGCGTCACCGACTTCGCCAAAGAAGATCAAAAGATCGTCGCTATCACAGCGGCCATGCCTGGCGGCACTGGATTGTCTGTCTTCAAAAAGGAAATCCCTCAGCGCTACTTCGACGTTGGCATTGCCGAGGAGCACGCGGCTCTCTTCGCCTGCGGTCTGGCCACGCAGGGCATGAAACCATTCCTGACGATTTATTCCACGTTCATGCAGCGCGCTTATGACATGATCATTCATGACATGGCGATCCAGAATCTGCCCGTGCGCCTTTGCATGGATCGCGGCGGCCTCAGCGGCGACGACGGCCCCACGCACCACGGCCTCTTCGACATCGGCTATCTCCGCCACATTCCGAATCTCGTCCACATGCAGCCGAAGGACGAGGATGAATTCGTGGACATGCTTTGGACGATGGCCCAATACGAAAAAGGCCCCATCGCTATTCGCTACCCGCGCGGCTCCGGCCCCGGTGTGAAACCGAAGGACAAACCTGCGCTGCTGGAGATCGGTCAAGCCGAAATCGTGGAAGCCGAAGGGGAAGTCGCACTCATCGGACTGGGCGACATGTTCACCACCGCTCTTCAGGCTCGTGACCTGCTCGCGCAACGCGGCGTCAAAGCCGCCCTCATCAACCCACGCTGGATCAAGCCGCTCGACGGCACCGTGCTGGAGAAATTCGCCAGGCAATGCAAGGTCATCTGCACCCTGGAAGACCACGTCCTGCACAATGGCTTCGGCTGCGGAGTCATCGAACATCTGCACGACGCCGGAATTCACACCCCCGTCGTTCGCATTGGCTGGCCTGATGATTTTGTGGAGCACGGCACCGTCCAAATCTTGCGCCAGAAGCACGGGCTCACCGCTGAGAATGCCGCAGCAAAAATACTCGCGGCACTGGCGCGCTAGTGTAGTGCCGCTTTAGTTCCTCGCTCCCAGGTGAGTCCCCAGTTTTTCATGGCCTTGAGCACCGGCAACAGTGCTTTGCCCTTGTCAGTGAGTTGGTAGCCGAGGTGCTTGCTGCCTTCTGAGGCGGCTGCCTGTATTACGAGGCCGTGTTGCAGCAGTCGTTGGAGACGTTCAGCGAGAACGTTGGTTGGAATGGCTTCGGGTGACGCGGTGAAATCCTTGAAGCGGGAACGGCCCAAAAATAAATCACGGACGACGAGCAGCGTCCAGCGGTCTCCCACGATGTCGAGACAGCAGGAGACAGGACAGGGCGAGCGACGAGCGGAGTCTGTTTTGGCCTGAGTCAGACGACGGGAGCGGGCTGGCATTTTCACAGCGGCAACAATGCCAGATAAATTACTTGCAATCAACAAGTAAAATGCTTGCAATATGCAAGCATGTCTAAAACCACTTCACCCACCAATGCCGTCACTCCAGCGCTCGCGCCTCCGGGCGCGGGGCTTCCTGCCCTGGAGTTGTTCTTTGCTCGACTCCTGGTGGGCTGGAAATCAAAGCGCACGAGTCGCGATGACTCGGCAAAACTGTTCGCGACGGAGCACACCACGATTCTCCAGTTGATCGCAGGACGTAACCTCAGTCTTCTCTCCCAGCCGGTGCTCATCAAACGGCTGCCAGGATTAGAGGACAGCAGCCGCTACTGGTCGGCGCTGATGACGCTGGATCACTTGCGCATCGTAAACCGCGAAATCGCTGGTGTCATCGCCAGTCTTTGCACGGGAAAGATTCCCCTACGCACAGCCAGCACGGCGGCAGTGAAACCGAGTCAGTTCGTGGACGAAAACGTTATCGCGAACTTTACCCAGTCTTGCCGGGACCTCGAAAGCGTTGTCGCCACGCAGACCAATCTCAAGACCACGGCCAAGTATGCTCATCCGTGGTTCGGCCCC
>JAIOQF010000365.1 GCA_021413535.1 Verrucomicrobiota bacterium | reverse complement strand
CTTTGCAGGTGCGCGGGGAAAACTTCATCCCCTTGCCAGTCAGGCTCACCCGCTGACTTTTGATCAGCTTGAGTTCAGAGAGAGAATTCGTATTGGCCTTGTGCGGCGGTTTGCCTGTCAGCGCATGAAACAAGGTTGCGCCCAGGCTGAACATGTCGCTGCGGAAGTCTTCGCGATCATCGATGACTTTTTCCGGGGCCACGTAGTGGGGAGTGGCCCAGATTTCACCGGAGTCGTCCACATCGCGCTCGTGAAAAAGCGCGAGACCAAAGTCCACGATCTTGGGCGTGCCATCCTCAGTGAAGAGAATGTTCGCCGGCTTCACATCACGGTGAATCAATCCCTCACGATAGGCCGCGCGCAATCCCTCGGCCACTGCCAGACCCACGCGCAACACTTCGCGCTCTTCAAGATGCCCCTTGTCCGCGATCCGTTGTTCGAGACTTCCACCGCCCACCAGTTCCATGGCGATGTAGAAGTTTCCCTGATCACGACCAACGGAATAAACCTTAACAACATTCGGGTGAGTCACCGAAGCCGTGAGCTGGGCCTCACGTTCAAACTGGGCCATCCTCGCGCCATCACGACTGTAATGACGGTTCAAAATTTTAAGCGCGCCCAGTCGCCCGAGCAACTGGTCAGCCGACTCAAACACCCGGCTCATGCCGCCTTCTCCGATCTGTTTGTTAATGATGAAGTGATCGAACTTCCGCCGCACCCGCACCGTTTGACCACAAGTCGGGCAGACCACTTTGCTGTAGGGCTCGAACACAGTCACGTCCAAGACCCCATCACAGGCGGGGCAGGTGCTTAAATATTGCGGTTGTTCAGTGCTGTTCAAATTCAGAGCGGAGATGGAATTTATCAGACAAATCCCGGAGCAGCCGAGAATATTAGTAAAAAGAAGTTAATTATGGTAATTATAGCTGGAAAGTCGCTTTCGCATAGTTATTTCGATAGTCTTCAACAATTGAACGCCGCAAAGCGGATTTGGTTTCCATCCTTGCGGGTCTGATTCCAGCAGCCATCCTGCCCCATGGAATTCAGTGTCAGCAAAGCAGAATCGGCCCACCAGCGCCTCGATCATTTCCTGCAAGCCTGTCTGCCTGATCTTTCCCGGACTCGAATCCAGTCGCTCATCAAGGATGGACACATCCGGCTGAACGAATCTGCGGCCAAGCCCAACGCCGCACTCAAATTGGGCGACCGCATCACGGTTGCCATCCCCGAGGCCACGACTGTCGCAACGCTGCCGCAGGATATTCCGCTCGAAATTCTTTTCGAAGACGAGCATCTCATCGTAGTCAACAAACCCGCCGGGCTCGTCGTCCATCCAGCGGCAGGCAACCCCGACGGCACTCTGGTCAATGCCCTGCTGCACCACTGCAAAAACCTCAGCGGCATCGGCGGCGAACTGCGCCCCGGAATCGTGCACCGGCTCGACAAAGAAACCAGCGGCTGCCTGGTTGCGGCGAAACACGATCTGGCTCACACCCGATTGACGCAGGCTTTTAGCGAACGACACATCACGAAGATTTATCTGGCTGCGGTCAACGGTATCCCCGCAACTGAGTCAGGCCGCATAGAAAATAGGATCGGCCGCCATCCGGTCGATCGCAAGCGCATGACTATTTTAACAAACCCATCCACCAGCAAGGAAGCTATCACCGAATGGCGGCGCAGCGCGATTCACCAAGGTTGCGCCCTCATCGAATGCCGCCTCCTAACCGGACGCACCCATCAGATTCGAGTTCACCTGCGCGAATGTCTCAAAACTCCGATCCTAGGCGACACCATTTACGCGCAACCGCAGCGACAAATTCTGCCGGTCTCAAGGCTCATGCTCCATGCGTGGAAGCTCGGATTCACCCATCCGATTACGGAAAGGATGATGGACTTTGAATCCACCATCCCGGAAGAATATCTTCCCTGGATTAAATGCGGCACGCCCCAGTTGGAAAAACGCCAATCCAGCCGCTAAGCTTCGGTCGGTGCATTGACTGGCTTGGCCTCTTTTTCAGGAATCATGGAGTAGTAGCTAGCGTAGTTGTAATAAGTGTATTCCTTCAAGCTGGTGCTGGAACGGTTGAGAATGACACCCACCACATTGACCTGACGGTCATAGAGCTGGTCGAGAGCCTTGGCGGTCAGCCGGGCAATGGTAGAGGACATGCGCACGACAAACATCGTCGCATCGACCATCGGCGCGAAGCTAGCCGTGTCATCGGCCACCAGAACCGGGGCGCTGTCGAAGATGACGTAATCATAGGCCTCCCCCATTTCGCGCAGAACATTCTGTGCGAGCGGTGAAAGGAACAGTTCGGATGTCAGGTTCTGCGCTTCACCACGAGGGAGAAGGTGCAGCCCCTTGTTGCCGGTCTCCTGAACTGCATCACGCCAGTGAACATTGGCATTCAGCACCTCGGAAAATCCCGGGGTCGCGCTGCTCTTGAAGAGTTCGTTCAGACCGCCACGCCGAAGGTCGGCATCGGCCAGCAGCACTCGCGCGCCGCCAAATGCAAGAGTAACCGCGAAGTTGGCCACGGTGGTTGTCTTCCCTTCGTTAGGCACGGCGCTGGTAATGAGGATGAGCTTGGGCGGCTTGCCACCTCTCCAGTTTTTGAAGAGGATCGAAGACCGGAGATTGCGGAAGGCTTCCGCGTAGAGGTGGCGGTCGTCATTGGGGCGAAGCAGGCTGACATCACCATGTCCGCTTTGTTCTGGAATCTGGCCGATGATAGCCTCCTTCGGGAACAGAGCCTGGAACTCACTAAGCGAGTTCATGCGGTCATCAAGGCGGTCGAAAAGCAGCAAGATCACGGAGCCGACCGCCAGACCCATGCAAAGTGCAAAGATCAGCGGCAGGACGAACTCAGGATCCACTTGCACGGCAATGAGCGGACGCTCCATGATGGCGATGTTGTCCGAGTTCATGACGTGTCCGGCATCGAGCCGGTCAAGGGTCTTCTTCCAATCCTTGTAATCATCATTGGAGCGGTCGTATTCACCCTTCAGAATCAAGTGCTGGACGATCTTTTCATTGGCTTCGCGCGCCTTGGCGGTCTGTTCGAGAATCTGTTCCTCGAAGGAGCTGATCTTGAGCTTGAGTCCGTTGATGCGATGCGTCCAGTCTTCCAAGCTGGCTTGCCGGAAGATTTCGATGAGTGCCTGCTGATTGGTGATTTTATCGTCAATCTCCCGAACTGCTTCATGAGCTTCCTTAAAGTTTTTCAGCATCGTGAGCCGCTGGGACTGCAAGAGCTTGTAGTCCGCCAGTGCCTTCAGATAGTCTTTTTCAGAACTGGCAAATCCACCAAAGGCATCATCGGATCTAGGAATATCACCCGTCACTACCGGACGCTTGGCCTCGAGAACTGCGTCCGGCGTGCCACCCACTCCCGCCGCCGACTTGGCGCGCAAGTAGTCGTCCATCTGCAGCTTGTCCATTGTTTTCAATTCCATCTGGTATTTCACCAGGGAATCCTGCAACTGCAGGAGATAATCCGCCGCACGGTTCCGCCCGCCTTCCAGAACCACCATGTCGTTCTTCTGGAGGAAGTCATTGAGAGTGGCTGATTTTTCCTTCACTTGTTTCTCTCGGGAAAGCACCTCCTCGATGACTTTGTTCATGGCCGAACCCAGTGATTTTTCGATCATCTCCTTGCGAAAGGCAACGTATTCATCCAGCAGCGCGCTGAGAAAAAGCCGAGTGTATTTGCCGTCTTCCCCGACACCGGCAACATTCAGGATCGAGGATCCCTTCGTCTGCGAGACCCGGATTTCGACATCGATTTCCTTAAGCTCCGGATTCATGCTGCGGACACGCTCCAAGGCACGCCGCCGCAGTTCATTGCTCTCGATGATTTCAATCTGCGTTCCGTAGATATCGCCGGTCTGCTGGTTGGTGACGACTTGTTTCTGCGGATCTGTGACGACGTTGGCACCGACGAGCACTTTGCCCACCGCGAAAAATTCAACAGGCTTGCCGGTAATGCGCAAAGTCTGGACGCAAATGGCGATGGCTGACGTGAGCAGCAAAAACCACCAGCGGCGGCGGAGCAGAATCTTGTAGCGCTGAAACTTGGCCGAGGTTTCGTGAAACCGGCTCAGTGTCGAGGCTGCCGGGAGGGGCATGTCTAGGGCTTCCATAGGATAATTTTGGGGTGCTCGGCAGGCGAATGTAATCTGTTATTGCTGTTTTGGAAATGCTTTCGGCAGAACGTCAGTGACCTGTCAGCCGGCCTTGGCCTTGGAGGCACGCTCGATAATGGAGACCACAGGACGAGCGGTATCGTTCAGGCCGCCGCCCATTTTTTTCTCGCGTGACTTCTGTTCAGCATATCCCTCCACTGCTGCACGGTGCCTGGCCTGAAGCTGATCGGACTCCATTTTAAGCGAACTCAGTCGCGCGATATCAGATTCTGCAGCCAGAGTTAGATCCTGGGCGATCTCCGCCTGCTTGCGAATCGAACGAACCCTGTCATCGCGATCTTTTTCCGCTTCCTTGCGCGCAGCCTCGGTGGCGGGGACGTTTGACCCCCTCAAGCCGGAGAGATAAGCCAGTTCTGCGACCGTCAATGTGGTGCGAACCAGCGCGGCAAGTTCCGCAGGCATCTCTGATGGAAGACTCGGGGCTGCCTGTCTCCGCCGGATTTCCTGCTCCAGAGTCAGCTTTGCGGCCATGGAAAGCTCTTGCTCGTAGTATAAGCTGGCCGCTGCCAGGCGCTTCAGATTTCGCTCCGCACTAGCCCGTTCGGCATTCAAGCGTGTGAGGTCGTGCTCCAGACGAAATGCGGTCCAGACTCGCTCGGCTTCTTTCAGGGTCTTTTCGGCATCCTTGACATCAACCACCGAACTTGCCTTCACTTCGGTTTCAGGAGGACACACACGCTGGACGTAAGTCTCCATCATCGCATCCACCAGCGCGCCGCTATAGCTCACCGAACCGCCCCGGCCGATCACATTCACCACGTTGCTTCCCTTCATTCGCGCTACCTGAATAACCACAGGCGCAGGTTGAATTTCCGGTGTATTTTTTTTGAGGTTTTCCTCAGCTATCCGGCGAGTTTCTGTGCCGCTGAGGATGTCCAGCTGCTGCTCAAAAAATCCTTCTCCGGCGTCATAAGTGCTCCCCTTGGCAATATCCATGGTCGGCGGAGTGATGACCAGCTTGCCCACCACAACGGGACCGGTCGGCCTCACCTCGCCGCTTTTTCCTTTGCGCTTTCCCTGATCGCAGCCGGCACATCCTAGAACGGCTAAAAGCAGAATTCCGTAAGCTGAATTCATGTAGCCGTATGCAGAGATCAGACGGAAGAAAAGCCGTTAAAGATTAATCTTCTTTTCCTTGACGATGATCACATCGTTAGGGCGCACTGGAATATCCATGTGCAGCTTGCCGTTGGTCATGATGTCATCAACATTGACGTGAATCTCAACCGGCTTGCTCTGAGTTTTCACCTTGCGAATAATCCGCACGTCTTTGGTCTGGGCAAACTGGGCGAATCCACCGGCCCGCAGGATGGCCTGGCTGATGCTCAGCTCTTCATCGGGAAACATCTCGTATTTCCCTTGGCGGGCAACCTGGCCAAATACGGTGAAAATATCTTCCGGCATATTAGTCCCGCTTACATTTGTGTTATTGGGATTGCGTGGAATCGACTCAATGGAAACAATCACCGTCGCTTGCTGGAAATACTGTTTCTCCAGCTCCCGCTTCATGAAAAACGCAATATTTTTGCAGGTCAGTCCGGCAGCACGAACAAGGCCTAGATGCGGTGCCACAATATCACCTGAGTCCTGAACCAGGAGACTAAGGGTCTTTTCTTTGTCTTCCACGATGCGCAAGCTGACCCGGTAGCCCACCCGGAGAGGAATGGAGTCATCAAGTGCTGCCATCGAACTGATGCGGGAGGCAGCCAGATTGCTGTCATCGCCAGCCTGACCTCCAGCGGGAGATGCGGCTGGGCGCTGCTGGGCATCACGAAACTTCGGGTCTTGCGACCAGGACGACGTGGAGAAAAAGAGGGTGAGTAAAATGATGGATGCTGCGGTTTTCATATGATAATGCCCTTATGTCCAGCTTCGACGCACCAGCTTCAACGACGTTCAATCTCAGAAGTTATAATTGGTCGAAAGGATGATCTGATTCTGGGTGAATGACTGATTCGGATTATCGGCGATGGTCTTCCAGAACTGGTAGCCGAGTCCGACATTCCACTTGCTGCTCAGCTGGTAACTGAGGTTGATGGTATAGGAATGCTGGACGTAGTCGCGCAGTGCCAGCGCGGAATCGAAATTGCCGTAATGATAGCCGATGCCCCCCGTGAGATGCTCGCCCAAGCGGTGCGTAAGACTGATGTCGAACCCATATTGCTTAAGATCCTCCCGGAGGTTGCCCCCCGACTGCACCGTGTCTTCATAATATGCGTTGAGCGAAATTCGCGCCCCGCGCCAGGCGATGATGCCCATGCCATAGCTCACATAATCAGCCGTGGAAAGATTGGAAGTATTGTTCAGGGAGGTTTCGTGGCCAAACGCGAGATGCTGCGAGATGCGAGCATTGAGCTGGTTTGAAATCACAACGTTATAGTAGTAGCCATTTTGATCGCTGCTCCTGTCAAAGGATCGGGAATTGAACGTGGTGTCTTCGCTGGACTTCGTGGTCGTCTGTTGTGCCAGCGTGTCCTGCGCCTGAGAGAGCTGGGATTGGAGCGATGCCAGCTGCGTCTGCGCCGCCTTGACTTGCGCCGGATCGGTCGCCCTGACATTGATCGCCGCGATCTGATCATTCAGATTAGTGATCGACGACTGCGTGCTGGCAACATCCTGATCAGTTACGGTGCGGGTAAACTCGGGTGGTGAATCAAAGCTGAATCTTTGCACCCCGCCGGCGACACGAACAACCGTGTTTTTGGTCAACGGAAGAACGACAAAAACCCCGATACTCGTGGTATTGCCGTCGTTGTTAAACTCCTGCTGGTAGTCGATCAAAGAAAAACTGCCCTCCAAGCCGATCGTCCAAGTTCCGGTGGGCGTCCAGGCTAGCGAGCCTGAAACGGAATGGACAGTGCGGTCATATCTTTTATCAATATCCTGCAAGGCAAAAGTGTCAGAGCGGTTGAAATTCAATGAGAGATTCAACTGGGAATTGATGGCCCAGTTCATGCCAATACCAGCGTCATTCTGGAAGGTGCCGAACACATAGTTGTTATCCAGGGTGAATGAATCACGGCTTCCCGGCTGAACCCACATGCGATCATAAAAGATAAAGACCACCTTCCCCACCTTGATATTAAAAACGAGCGCACTGCCCGGCAGAACCGTCAATTCAAACCCATTGCGGTTGCCCGAATATTCCGGATGCTCCAGATATTGACTCACTCCAAGGCCGAGGGTGAGCGAGAGGCTGTTATACTCGGTGATCGGGTAATTCAAATCCACGCTCAAATACGCACTTCCGATGTAGTCGCTGATCTTGCCCGAAAGCGCGGGAACATTGGCATCTGTAGTCGTCCCTGTAGTCGCCGTGGTGCTGCGGTGCGTGCTCGCTCGCAAAATGTTGTCGTTGTATTCCACAGCACCCGACAAGCCCAGGCCGATATTCACCGGACCGAGCTTCACATTGCGCCGTCCCGAGAGGAACGGATCGGAAATATAAGTCGGTGCAAAAAAAGTGCTGGTCGACGGATAAGCCCCGTTATAACCGGAGCCCCCACCCACTACTCGTCGCGTATTACTGTTGGGGGTGGTGCCCACCGGGCGCGTGATATCATCATAACCGTTGACCGAGGGCATCCCATACCGGTCGTTCGGCTGGCTGGTGTATTGGCTTTGATCAAACGTATAAACACCTTCAGTCCCTGTCGTCGCCCTCGTGGGTGCATACTGGCTGGACGGCCCGTTGCGCACCTGATCAGCACGAACCCGAATGTCATTAAAAAATAATCCCGTCTGCGAAGGAGCCACTCCAACCTGCGCGCTTGCCACGCTGCATAGCGCCAATAGCGCCATGATCGTCAGGGTTTGCGGAGAAAAAAAGTGAATGGCTTTGGCACTCAGGGGCATGCAAATAAGAAAAATCGGACTTAAGACGGGTATTTTAAGCAAGTAGCCCCCCGTTTGTCGAATGCTTTCAACCAGTCTGACGTTTTTTCTCCCTTACTCAAAATGCAGCTGCGCGATGTCCGTCCGGTGTTGCAGCCCAGCGAAGCTGATCTTCTGCACGGTTTCATAGACACCGTCACGGGCTGCAACACGGGTCGCACCCTGAGCCACAACCGCCAGAACCCGCCCACCGTGGGTCTCAAACGTGCCATCGCCGTTTTTCCTCGTGCCACAATGAAAAACGCCCGCACCATTGACGCCAGACAATCCGGCAATCCGGTCGCCATTGCGCGAGGCCACGGGATAACCGGCACTGGCCAGAATAACGCAAACGCTCCAGCCCTCGGCAAAATGGATCAGGCCCGGCTTGAGTTCACCGGTCGCAGCACTAAGCAGATACCAAGCAAAATCGCCACGCACCATGGGCAGCACCGCCTCGGCTTCAGGATCGCCAAATCGGCAGTTAAACTCCAGCACCTTCGGGCCCTTTGGTGTAAGCATGAGGCCGATGTAAAGAAAGCCGCGATAGCGCAGATCGTCCTTCTTTAATCCCTGCACCGTGGGCTTGATGATGCGCTCCTCAATGTCGGCCAGCAGCTCCGCATCCACCAGCTCCCGTGAAGCCACCGCACCCATGCCGCCCGTGTTTGGCCCTAGATCATTATCACCGATGCGCTTGTAATCGCGCGCCGGCATCAGGATGTGATATTGATCTTCGCAGACGGAAACGAAGATGGAAACCTCCGGTCCAGTGAGACATTCTTCGATCAACAAATCGCCCTCACCAAAAGCGCGCCTGGTGAAAACTTCGTCGATAAACTCCAAAGCTGATGCTTCATCAGCGCAGACGGCGACTCCCTTGCCCGCAGCCAGACCATCGAATTTCAAAACCACGGGATACTGCGTGATCGCACGCAATGCCTCGTGCTTCGTCTGAGCGACACCGAATGCCGCAGTCGGTATGCCATGGCGCTTGAGGAATTTTTTAGCGAAGACCTTACTGGCTTCGAGTTGCGCGGCCTCTTTCACCGGCCCCCAGCAGGGTATGCCCGCTTCGGCGCAGAGATTGGCCAGACCGCGATCTTTCACCAGGTAGGATTCTTCGCCCGCAACACAGAGGTCGATTTTTTCCCGCTGCATGAAGGCGACCAGATCCACCAGATCCCGGGCATCGACGCGGGTGGCGAGATCGGCGATCGCATCACTGCCGGGATAAGCGTAAAGTTTCGCGTTCGGCGATGTGTCGCGCAGCGCGGTGAGAATGGCGTGCTCGCGGCCGCCTTTTCCTGTGACGAGTATCTTCATGGTTCAATCAAAAAAATCGTAGGGCCGTCCGCTGCGGCCATCGTGATAACGAACAAAGGCGTGGTTGGCCACGGAATTGCCGCCAGGCGTGGGATAGCAGCCGCTGAAATACCAGTCGCCGCATTCGTCGCCGATCGCGCGATGAAGGTTTTCTATGCTTTGATAAAGCACGCGCACTTCGCCCTTCCATTTGCCATTGGCGGGGTTGACGAGTTCCGCAACTTTCCGCGAAATCTGCTCGTCAGTGAATGGTGCATAAATTGCCCTGACCATGTTTTGCTGCTCGGCAGTCGGTTTTTTCAGCTCGGTGATGCAGGCGTCGTAAGTGTGCTCGATGACGTCAAATTGCTGATGTTCCTTCAGCAGCGCAATAGCGGCCTGGAAGGCGATGAACTTGCCGAGGTCCGCCATGTCGATGCCATAGCAATCAGGATAGCGAATCTGCGGCGCTGTGGAGAGGACGATGATGCGCTTCGGATTCGTCCGGGCCAGGATGCGCAGGATGCTCTGCTTCAGCGTGGTGCCGCGCACGATGGAGTCGTCGATCACCACCAGATTATCAGTGGGCTTCACCACTTCATAAGTGATGTCATAGACGCTGGAGACCAGCAGGTCGCGGCCCTGTTCCTGCGCGATGAATGTGCGACTCTTGATATCCTTGTGCGCGATTTTCTCGGTGCGCGGCCAGTTCTTCATGATGAGCTCGTCCAGCTTGGCTTCATCGCAACGGCCCGCGCGAATCATCTCCAAAAGTTCCGCCTTCACTTCCACGCGACGGCGCTTGCGCAGGCCATCCATGAATCCGTAGAACGCCGTCTCCGCCGTGTTCGGCACGAAACTGACCACGGTGTTTTCCAAGTCATTCTCCACGGCATCCAGCACCTGTGGCACCAGCATCTCGCCCAGCGCTTTGCGATTTTCATAAATCAAAGCATCATTGCCCCGTGAAAAATAAATTCGCTCAAATGCGCAAGGAGACTGCTTCTGCGGCTCGGCGAAAGGCGCGATGCTGAAGCGCCCATCACTCTTGATCACCGCCACATTTGCCGCCGGTAGTTCCATCGTCTGATCCTGATCCAGCTCAAAGACCGTGCGCAGCGCCGCACGTTCCGAGGCGAAGGCGATGTATTCATCGTTCGCGGCATAAAAACAAGGCCGGATTCCGTGAGGATCGCGCATGACAAATGTATCGCCGTTCCCGATGGCGCCCGCGATGGCATAGCCGCCATCCCACACCGCCGCCGAATCCTTGATCACCTGCGCCACGTCCAGTCGACGGCTGATCTCGCCCGGAATATCCAGGCCGTCCATCTTCCCACGGAGTTCGTGATAGAGCAGCGTGTGCGCTTCATCGAGATGGAAACCAATCTCCTCCAGCACCGTCTGCGTATCCGTGTCCACAACCGGATGCTGGCCGCGGCGGCGCATCACATCGTTGAGTTCGCGGACATTGGTCATGTTGAAATTGCCGAGAACCAGCAGACTGCGGGTCGGCCAGTTGCTCCGCCGGAGATAGGGATGGCACGATGCCTTTCCAAAACTTCCGCTGGTGCCGTAGCGCAAGTGTCCCAGCAGAACTTCGCCGCCAAATTCAAAGTGCTGCTTGATCGCCGCCGGATCGCGCTCGAAGCGCTGGAACTCCATCCCCCGCTCGGTCGCCATCTGCTTCCGCTGCCGGTTCACCTTCTTGGCCACGTCCTTGAACTCACCCGTGACCTCGCCGAAGACATCTTCCAGAGAGTTGGTCTTGCTGGAGCGTAGCCGGAACATATAAGGCTGGCCCGGCTCCATATTCAGTTTGCAGCAGCCGATGCCCATGCCGTCCTGGCCGCGATTGCGCTGCTTGATCATGAGCGCATGCAGCTTGTCCAAGCCCCAGAGCGCGCTCCCATATTTGTGTTCATAGTAACCCAGCGGCTTTAGGAGCCGCACAACGGCGATTCCGCACTCGTGCCTGATAGGGTCGCTCATTCTCTGGAAAGGGGGCGCAATTAATGGCGCGGGAGCAGGCCGATGGCAAGGTGGGAAAACAATTCTTTATTCACACCACCCCGCTGAACCGATTGGATTCAAGAAAAAAACGCCCAATTGGTAAGGATCGCGCCTAATTTCAGCTTTTCTTCTTCACGGGATATTTTCCCGCTGGCGCCTTCTCAAACTTATCTTTGCAGTCAGCAGTGGCGAAGATGATCCGCTCTCCTTTGACCACCGCGTGAAAAATGAGCCGGCCATCTTTCCCACAAACCGGACACTTCTCATTCACCGGCGGCTGATTAGCCGCAAAGCTGGTGGCTGTGAACGCAATCACAGTGCCAGCGAGGATCGAAAAGAATTTTTTCATATGTAGTTATGATGAAGATTGGATACGCGATTCTTAATTTTGCCACCGGTTCTGCTACACGGCATAAATGGGAACGTAGAATCGGAATGGTGTTTATCGAAAATTTTGACTTCTATCTGAACCACTTGAAGACGCGGCCAAAGAAACCTTCTTTCTTTTGGCCGCGAACCGGCGGCGCACCGTTGCCTCCATGCACCTGGCAATAATACGGCGGCACCAATTCCGGCGGCAGCTCATCTTCATAGGCATCGCCATGCGCCGCGCACTCGCCCGTCGCCAGCTGCCCGCTGACACGGCATAAACTCACCCGCGCAGTGATCGCTGTCGCCTTGGGCACGGTGGATTTATAATCATGCGAAATCGCCGCGTTCATCACGTCCACCCAGACCGGCAGCGACAGCTTCGCGCCATACGCGCCTTCGACAATCGTCTGCGGTTGGTCAAAACCGACCCAGATGCCGCAAGTAATCTCTCTGGTGTAACCGGCGAACCATGCATCGTGATAATCGTTCGTCGTGCCCGTCTTGCCGCCGGCCTTTTCCTTGAAACCAAACTCGCTGCGCGCAGCTGCACCCGTGCCTTCACTCATCACGCGCTCCAGCAGACGACCCGTCATCTGCGCGATCGCGGGCGACAACACGTCGTTCTCCAGCACCGGCGTCTCGTAAATCACTTCTTGATTCGCATCGTCGACACGTCGAATGATAAACGGCCGGCGCCGCACGCCGTTGTTTGGAAAGATGCTCATCGCCGCAGTGAGCGACTTCAGAGTCGAGCCCGTGTTGCCGATGTAAACTTGCGGCGTCACTTGATCAGGCGTGCCGATTCCCGCATCACGCAAGAGACCAAGCACCGTGTCCATGCCTGCGAAATTACCCACTCGCACCGTCATCGCATTCCGGCTGCGGATTAAGCCAACGGCCGCGGGAACGAACCCGAGAAATTTTCCATCTGAGTTCTCCGGACTCCATAGTCCAGAATATCCCGTGAGTTCACCGGGCCGGATCGGCGCATCTTCCACCAGCGAGCCGGGCATCAGACCTCGTGAAAAGGCAGCGGCATAAATAAACGGCTTGATCGTAGAACCGATTTCTCTCCCAGCCTGAAGCGCGCGATCATAGCGGCTCTGCATGAAATCGCGCCCGCCCACCACAGCGAGGATGCCGCCAGTGTTGTTATCGAGCGCGAGCACCGCACCCTGTAGATAAGGAGTGCGCGGCGGTTCAGTCACCCCATCCCACTGACGGTCGAACTGCGCTTTCGTGATGTGCGGATACCCCGCCCTGCTTTCGACCTCGCGCAGTCGTTTCTCCAAAGACTGCTCGGCTGCGGCCTGCAGATCCCGGTCAATCGTTGTGTGAATGATCAAGCCACCGTCTTCGATGTCTTCCGCATCAAGCACCAAATCAAGGTCGCGCCGCACTGCATCCATCATGTAATTCTCCTGCGTATGCAGCACCGGCTGCGCCGACACCGCCATCTCCTCGCGCTTCGCCGCATCAGCCTGCTCCTGAGTGATCACTTGCTTTACCACCATGCGCGCCAGCACCGTATCGCGCTCCGCGATAGCACCCGTCCAGTTGCGGAAAGGCGAGAAGCGATTCGGACTGCGGATGATACCTGCCAGCATCGCACCTTCGCCCGGCGAAAGTTTTTCCGCGCTTTTGCCAAAGTAGGCCCGGCTCGCGCGCTCGATGCCATACAATCCAGAACCGAAGAAAATGCGGTTCACATAGAACTCCAGAATCTCGTCCTTCGTCTTCTCGGCTTCGATGCGTCTTGCCAGCATCACCTCGGTCAGCTTGCGCGTCATTGTCTTCGCACTGAGATCATCGAAACTGTTGCGCGCCAGCTGCATCGTTATCGTGCTGGCACCTTGCATCGCCTTCTTCTCTTTCACATCGCGCACCATGGCGCGCGCCACGCCCCACCAATCAACACCGCCGTGATCATAGAAACGCGCATCTTCACGAGCCAGCAGCGCCTTGATGAAATTTGACGATACCTTCGACAGCGGCACCACCACGCGGTTCTCTCCGTGCAGTTTCCCGATCTCGCGATTCTTGCAGTCCAGCACAATCGAGCGCTGGCGCATCGCCCCGAGCTTTGCCAGATCATACTGTCCGGCGATATTTCCGTAAACGATCATCACCGTGCCTACGGCCACCGCGCCCATCAGCATGGCGATGAGCAGCAAGATAAACAGGATGCGCGGCCAGCGGCGGCGGTGGGTCGGGTGAAATGCGGCGGGCGGCCAAGTATCAGGCATGAGTCAGTCGATTCAGTCCGCCGTGATGACACCAAATGCAAGCAGCGTGAATAACGTTCGATCTTTGATATCCGACTTGCCAAGCAGCAAGTGCATCGCCAATCTCCGCAATATGAAGATCATCACCCTGTGCCTCCTGCTTCTTTACCCCACGCTGGCGACGTTCGCTGACGACGTCAAAAAACCTGAACCGCCAAAGACATTCATCGACCCCGCGAAAGTGGACGATGAGGACTACGCTATCCAGGGTGAATACGTCGGTGAAATCGACACAGGAGAACTCAAGGGGAAAAAATTCGGAGTGCAAATCTGGGCACAAGGCGACGGCAACTTCGAAGCGGTGAGCTACGAAGGCGGACTGCCTGGAGCAGGCTGGAATGGAGACCGCAGCACCATCTCCCGAGTGAAAGGCCAGCGAGCCGCAGGCGAGAAAATTGCACGATTCGAGAAGGAAGACGTCAAAGCTACAAGCGACGGCAAGAACATCCAAGTCATGAACCTGCAAGGTGAACGCTTCATGGAAATGAGCCGCGTGTCGCGCCAATCCCCCACGCTCGGCGCGAAGCCTCCCGCAGGGGCGATTGTTCTCTTTGACGGAAAAGACAGCAACCACTTCCCCGGCTCCAAAGTCACCGATGACGGCCTGCTGGAACAGGGAGCGACCAGCAGTGACAAGCTCGAAGACGGCACCCTTCACATTGAGTTCATGCTCGCCTACAAACCCGCCGCCCGCGGCCAGCAGCGCGGCAACAGCGGTGTCTATCTGCAAAGCCGCTACGAAGTCCAGGTGCTCGACAGTTTTGGGCTCGAAGCGAAGAATAACGATTGCGGCGCCATCTACTCCATCCGCCCGCCAACAGTAAACATGAGCTTTCCGCCCCTCACCTGGCAGACCTACGACATCGACTTCACTGCGGCAAAATACGACGCCGCTGGGAACAAGACCACGAATGCCCGCATGACCGTGAAACACAACGGCGTCTTGGTGCATGACAACGTCGAAGTCCCGCACATCACCACCTCCGCGCCGGAAAAAGAACAGCCCACCCCCGGCCCGCTCCACTTGCAGAATCACGGCAACCCTGCGCGCTACCGGAACATCTGGTTTCTCCCCAAATGAATCGCTGCGGTTGACAAGCGCACGACGCTGGCGCATTTTCGCGGGCAAAGTTTCGGCAGCGCATAAACTGGTGAGGTGGCTGAGTGGTCGAAAGCGACGGTTTGCTAAATCGTTGTAGGATGTAAAGTCTTACCGAGGGTTCGAATCCCTCCCTCACCGCCACTCCTTCAAAGTGAAGGAGATACGGCGATAAATAGCAGGAAATCCCGTAAAGCGCGGTTTCCCTCGTTTCTCCTCTTTTACCCTCGTTTTGCCTCTAATTTGCGTATCAAGTGCGTATCAGATTCCACCACTTCTTGGGGGCCAGCCACTTCTGTGGTGCGTCGGATCGGGCTCTCTCTATGGGGCGGGCTGGACGACAGGCAGGCGTTTGAGCACGCGCTGGATTGAATCTAGCGCACGATTTCCGGGCACCCGGCCTAGCACGGGAATCAAATCCGATGTATCCCGATAAGCATGGACATGATGGCTGACATTCTCCTCGCCTGTAGCCTGCTTGCCCTGATCGCGACCAAGGTTGCGGACTTTGTGACTACCGTGCGCCATGTCGGGCCTGAAGCAGAGCAGAACCCGCTTGCTCGGCGTTGGTTTGCACGCCTCGGGTTTCGTGGCGGACTGGTCGCTGTCGCATTGGTGTGGATCGCTGTCGTCGCGGCCACCTACATTCCCGTCTGGCTCTGGGGCGGCTGGCTATCGCGTCTGGCAACGGCTGGGGTAGGCTTCCTCATCGCGTGGGCGCAGTGGGACGCATCGCGATTCAATGCGACCGGAAAGTCTACGCGATTCACCCGGGCCATGTTGAGGGTGTATGGCTGGTGGCGGCAGCGATGGCGGGGCAGATGAGTCGGTGAGCGATACCCCTTGGCAGGACTCCCGGGACAGTCCAAACTACCACTAGGAATCAAACGCTATGTGGTATCAGAACTACGAAGAATTACGGGCAAAAGTGGATGAATGTGCGTTTCGGTTCAAGCAACGGTGTCAGGAACTCAGCATTGGCCTACTTAGCACCCAAGAGCAATTCTTGGCTCAACTCATCGCAAAGGCCGTCCATGAAAGCAACTGGCAGGAAGGAGTCGAACTTTCGTTAGGGCGCACGCAGGAACTGTCACTGGAAGCCTTTGACGATCTCGATGCCATCAAGGGGCCGCATCTCGACATGACCAAACTGCTGAGAATCCAGCGTGACGAAGTGGTCAAACTGAAGCGGAAAAAGGCATCCTTAGAAGAAGTTGCGGCATACAATCTCGTCTTTGCTCATATGGCAGTTAAATGGATCGCGGCGGAATTAAATTCAAGGCTCGATTTTGCTCGGAGGCAAATCGCATTGATTATAGACGCAGCGTCATCGTGGAGGCGAAAAGCGCCGCCGCGGGGAATACCGCGGGCGATCGTCGATTTAGCAGCACGACTCCTTAAAGAGCAAATTGACCGATCGACCCCCGAGCAAAGAAAAGCAATAAACGAAGTCACGGCAGACTTGACCGCCGCATTTAAGGATACCCCAGATGACAATGATCCTGTGGAACGCCCCCTAACGCCGCCTATCGGAGGAAGGCGTGACTTGTTTCAAGCGCTGACCAGCGTCGAACTGGGGGAATTGTTTCACCCAATGAAAATCGACTATTTGCAGTTCTTACATAAAGTTATCATGATGGGGATAATTCCGCAGAGCAAATGTGGCAAGTTACGCAGCAAATCAGTGCATGTTGGCAATCACGATGTGCTATTTCCAATAGCCGCAGCGCTTCCCGGACTCATGATTGAGTTCTGCAAGAATTTCCCCGAAATAAATGGATTTCCATCGTATATGCGACGGCAATGGGAAAGATGGGGTGCATCCCAACCTTTCGATGCCGAATCTTTGGATGAAATTGTCAGCGCGGCGAAGGTATCTCATCGATTTGTTGCGATCCATCCGTTTGCCGACGGCAACGGTCGAGTCTCGAGACTCCTCATGAATCTCGTTCTTGTCGGCCACGGAATGCCGCCGGTTTACTTGAAGGCGAACAAAAAGGGCCGTCATCGCTATATGCAGGCGCTGAAGCGGGCCGACAGAGGAAACATTGAGCCGCTGGCGAGCCTCATCGCGATGTCTCTTATAGAAATTTACGAGATGATGCTCGAATCGCTGAAAGCCTCGTAGTTCGCGGGCGCTGCTATTATCCCTCGCCGGCGA
>JAIOQF010000341.1 GCA_021413535.1 Verrucomicrobiota bacterium | reverse complement strand
AAATCCCTGCGCGAGCGCGGCCAGCACATTGGCCGTCGCGGGTGCGATCAGCAACAGAGCCGCGCTATCCGCCAGCTGAATGTGCGTGGGGCGCCAGCTCTCCTTTTCATCAAACAAGTCAGCGACGACGGGCTCTTTCGACAAGACCTGTAGCGTCAACGGAGTGACGAACTGATGCGCATCCTTCGACAAAATGCACGTGACCTTGCAGCCAGCTTTCACAAGCTGACTGGCGATGTCAGCGGCTTTATAAGCGGCAATGGAGCCGGTGATGCCAAGGAGGACGTGTTTCATTGGTGTGCCGGGGACTGTAGCGGCTGCCCTGCGATTGTGCAAATCCGCTGGAAATGCGGACAGCCTAGCGGATATAGCAGGTCACCATGAATCTCTCCTCAGCCCGTCACCGATTTATCTTCGCCATTGCGTGGGTTCTCCTGACGCTCCCGCATTCTGGAATCGGTGCTGAAGGATTCGAACTCACTGCCCCCCAGCACGAGCGACTCCAAAAATATCTGCCCAACACTTTGGCTAAACTTGAAAAAAAAGCACCCGTCAGCGCCCTGATCGTGGGGGACAGCGTGACGGATATGACCGTTCCCACGAATGATAATTCCGACACGCTCAAAAGCTATCCGGGCGTCTTCCTGAGCCAGCTCGCGGACCAGTTCTACTACACGGGGGGGCTGAGGGTGCTGCAACCGAAGCGGGGTCAGCCGGAAAAATCATTAAATACCTACGGCCAGGAAATCACGGTGCAAAATCTCTCGCGCGGCGGCCGGATGATGATACACGCCATGAACGTGCTCGAGGCAACCGCCTGGAAGGACAAGCCCGATCTGGTTCTCGTCAGCTTCGGCATCAACGATGCGACCTCCGGGATGAGTCTGGCCACTTACCGCCAGGCAGTTCAGGACGTCATCAACACCGTCAAGAACAACAAGGCCGACCTCATCCTGATCGGATCCACACCGACACTAAAAGATCCACCCGAGGAGGGGCTGGCCCTGACGCGTCCCTACGTGGATACCATGCGCGAAGTCGCACAAGCAGCGGGCGTGTTTTTCGCGGATCTCGGTGACATCTCGTGGCTGGTCCGCGTTGATGAACCGATGAAGGATCTGGAAATGCCCGCTCCGAAGAAGCCAAAAGATGGCGCTGTCGCTGCACTCGCCCCCACTTCCGCTGTCAAGATTCCACTGCCAGAGGCGCTCGATCCCGATCCGGACAAGCGCGCCGCTCGGCTCTTCCATCAAGTGGCCACCCATCTTCGCCGCTGGTTTGATCATGATGGCACGATCGATCTGATGCATCCCAACACCGCGATGCACCGATTGCTCGGTCGGCGTCTCTTCACCGAGTTGCTTGATGGCCCACGCGATACGCCTTGGAAGATCGGAACTACCACCGCCCGACTGATCGATTCCGATCACTGTGAAGTCATCTACCGCATTGAAAATATCTCTGGCTCAGACATGCGATTGAATCTTCTGCCGCTGATCACGAGCAACTGGAAACCAAAAGAAGCCGAGACTCAGATCGAACTCAAAGCTGGCCAAAAGAGCGTCGTCACTGTGACCTATTTGCGAGGCGGCACCGCGCCCGATGCCTTCTCGCCGCACGAACCACTTCTGCGTCTGCCCGTCATGATCCTCGCCAATGGCGTGGCCCGCATCGAAGATCTCCGCGCCCGGCTCCAGAACTGCGTCATGCTCTGGAATCTTGGCGCCCAATTCAATCAAGAAGGCGGCACCACCGTTACCGGGCGCATCGTGAATCCCTCTTCAAATCCGCTGGCTGGAAAATGGCAGGCGGAATGGCTCGGACAAAAATTCAGCGGTGACTTCAAGGCGCCAGCAAATGGCGAAGCACCAGTAAAGATCAACATCAAACTGCCGACCGACAACACTCCGCCCACCAGCCAACGCGGCACTCTTGGTTTCAGCGTCACCGCAGACAAACTTACGCTTCAGTTTCCTCGCGTGCTCGAGATCGTGCAAAATCTGGGATTAAAACAGACCAGTCCCCTCTTCGATAAAAGCCATTATCAAACGGACAAGCCCATGGCACCTCCCGCACCCGGCCCCACCCAGCCTGGCGCCACGCTGAAAGTGGATGCCGATCCCATGGCTCTCTATCTCACTTGGGACATCCATGGCCTGAATCTTGTGGAAAACTCAAACGGAGTTGCAGTCACTGCCGATATCAACATCGACGCCCGCAGTTACGGCAAACGTATGACACATGGCGTCACCGAAACCATCCGGGTCACTACGAGTGCTGCCGACAGCGCCGGAACCATTACTCCGATCAAGGCTTGGGTTTTTGGCAACGGGTATGCCACGGAATACACGCGTAATCTTGCCCAAGCCGTGCTATCCAGCCGGCCCGATGGCTCGCGCCGGCTCACGCTCATGCTCCCGCGCAGCATGTTTCAATTGCACGAGTGGGCACTCGGCAATGGCAACAGCCAGCTCGGCTTCAGCACCCGGCTCGGCATCTGGCAGGCACCCGATGCCAAACATCCAGCCGGCACCGAACTGAGCTACTCACTTTTCGACAACAGCCTGAATCGCGACGACGCAGAATCTCTCGCCGCTCTTGAACTCACCGCCCAGCCCACCAAGCGGTGGACGGTTCATTTGTATTGATCCTTTTATCGCGCAACGCGGGAAACTGGCGGCATGACTTTCCCTCCATGGATCAATGAGGAGTTCGATGTCCCGCGTCTCCCGCCGGAGAAAATGGATCTCCTCTGGGCCGCTGGCTGGCGACGATTCGGCCAGAAACTTTTCCGTTACAGTCTCACTCTCTCGGAGTCAGGCGATCTTGATATCATTGTCCCCTTGCGTCTGACCGTCTCAGAGTTCACCGCCAGCAAAAGCCAGCGTCGAGTTATTAAAATCAATTCTGATCTCACTTGGGAAATTCGCCCGGCATCCCTTTCTTCAGAGGTGATCGAACTCTTCGAGAAACATCGGAGTCGCTTCAAGAATAACGCCCCCGATTCATTAGCCCTGTTCCTCGGCGATGATCCCGCCAACAGTTCTTGCGAATGCTTGGAACTGCGCTGCCTGCTCCGTGGACATTTGATCGCCGCCAGTTTCCTAGACATCGGCGCGCGTTCCGTCTCCAGTGTCTACGCCCTGTTCGATCCCGCAGAATCCCGACGCAGTCTGGGCATCCTGACGTTTCTCAAGGAAATCGAATGGGCGCGCGAGCACGGCAAGACCTTTTTGCATCCCGGCTACTCGACGCTCGGCCCCGGAGTATACGATTACAAAAAGCAATTCCGCCCGCTGCAAGGTTTTGATTGGAGCATAGAGCGCTGGATGCCGTGGAATTATTTTGCTGAGCACTCACTCAGCTTTCGCATCACCAAAGAACCGACAGCGTAGTGGTCAATACCCCAAGGCACGCGCCGCCCCCTGTCTCAGTGCTTCAAAAGCCACTCCGTCGAGCGCGGATTGAAGTCGTTCAGGCACTCCCAATGGAACGCATGACCAGCGTTATCATAGAGATGCAGATCAGCCTTCGGACAGTTCGCGGCGACTTCCTCGCTCATCCAGCGCGGAGTAAAGACGTCGTTCTTGCCACCGATCACGAGCACGGGGCACTTGATGTTCTTTAATTCATTGAGCGTGTTGTGGCTCATGGCGGCGGCGGATTGCGCCTCCATGGCGTGCACCGGCTGCGGCACGGGATTGATCGCAGCATCAGCAAGCCCTTGCTGCATGTTGTTCCAGCACTCGTCATTGTCGAACCAGGGCTTGGTAAAGATCAACATCTGAACGTAATGCATGAAATCCTCGGGACGCATCGACGCCTTGCAGTTCATCATGTGCTGCCAGGTGTAAAGACCGAAGCGGTCCTGCCGGGCCCAAGTGCACATGAAGATCGCCGACTGCACTTTGTCTGGATGACGCAAAGCAAGCTGCTGGGCAATGACGGAACCAAGGGAGCAGCCCACGATCCGGGCTTTTTTAATCCCAAGCGCATCCATCAATCCCGCGTAGTCATCAGCCATCATCGCGGTGGTGTAGGGACCGGCGGGTTTATCAGTTGCGCCGACGCCGCGGTTGTCGCCGAGGATGCAGCGGAAATGTTTCTCCCAAGCTTGGGCGTGCGCATCCCAAACTCCGCCAGGAGCAGTGACGCCCATGATGCAGATGAGCGGATCGCCAGATCCGCGTTCTTCATAGGCCATGTTAATTCCGTTGGTTTTGACGATGGGCATAATTTGAAAGGATGAGGGTGGAGGGATGAAGGATGAAAAACAGAGCCACAAGAACTAGCGGATTTGCGCTTCACTGCCAAGCACGAAGTGTAAATCAAAAAAAGCGCGGACGTTTCCGTCCGCGCTTCGTGTGTGCTGGTGTTGTTGCGGGGAGATCAGGCGGCTGCTTCAACAGCAACTTTCGACTTTGCACGGTTGCGGCGCTTGGGCTCGGGTGCGATGGCGATAGTCGGACGGAAGGCGTCACCGAAAATATGATTGCGGGCGGTTTCAATCTGTGAAGAGACACGGCGGAACCATTTGGAGATTTCCTGCTGCATCTCGGCATCCGGTGATGTCTCGCCCATCACTTGTGGGAGTTCGCGATGACTCAGCTTGAGCTTCAGATCGAGGCTCTCAGAAATGCCGGGCATTTCCATGTCTGCCGCTTCGAACATATCCATCACGCGGGCCGCATAGCTGCGCTCCCAAGCGCGCTCGTCATCATCGTAGCAACTGCCCGTCGGTGTGTGCACGATGAGATACTGAGCGGAGTCCGAGTAAGTTGACGCCGCTTCCGTAACCCCATCAAAACACTCGCGATCACTGGTCACCGGAATGAGAACGGCAAGTTCAAATCCGAGCTCAGGCAGTAGTGTTTCCAATTCATTCCGCCGGTAGAAACTGGTGAAGAGATCGCCCATGCCGCTGTCAATCTCCACGATCACTAGATCACTCCGGTCGAGTTCTGCGACAAATGCCTGACGCCTTATCGTCGTGGCCTCGATTTGAGCCACGGTCCGCGAATCATCGGCGGTTTCGACGATGGACACGCAGTGATGCGCGACGCGGTAGCTTTGCAGGTAATGATGCAGGCATTGCGACAAAGTCGTCTTGCCCGCT
>JAIOQF010000340.1 GCA_021413535.1 Verrucomicrobiota bacterium | reverse complement strand
TCTTATCACCCTCACCGCCGTGTTTGCCACCGCGGCTCTCGGCCAAGCCCCCGCCGACACGTCGCCCGAGAAAGCCGCCGTGATCGCCAACGACCGCGCCTATGAAGCCGCCTACGCCAAAGCCGACGCCAAGGCGCTCGCCGATTTCTTTGCTGCCGATGCCGACTACACCACCGACGAAGGCCGCAGCTTCAGCGGACGCGAGGCCATCGAAGGTGCCATCCGTGCGGGACTGGCCGCGAACCGCGGCTCGAAGCTCGCGATCAACATGGACACCGTCCGCATCCTCGGACCCGAGACGGTCCTAGAAAAAGGTTCGACGACCGTGACTTCGAATAGCGGCGAAACCAACAGTTCGCTTTACACCGCCATTCACATCAAAAAGGACGGCAAATGGAAGATCAACCAGCTCATCGAATCACCCGTGCCGGATCTCACCCCGCACGACCGGCTCTCCGAACTCGCGTGGCTCGTGGGCGATTGGGAGGAAACGGACAAGTCGGACGATCTGAGCGTGCGCAGCCAGTATGTCTGGGCGCGCGGCGGCAACTTCCTCACCCGCAACGTCACCGTGAAGCGCGCCGACAAGGTGACGCTCGAGGGCTGGCAGATCATCGGCTGGGATCCGGTCGAGGAGAATATTCGCACCTGGACTTTCGATGGCGAGGGTGGCTTTGCCGAAGGTCACTTCACGCGCGAGGGCAATCGCTGGCTGTTGCGTGAAACCGGCTTCGCGCCCGACGGCAGCCGCACCGGCGCGGATCAGACAATCACGAAGGTCGGCGAAGATCGCTACACCTGGGAATCCAACAACCGCACGCTCGATGGAGATCCGCAGCCGAGCATTGGCCGCATCGAGATCAACCGCGTGAAAAAGTAACTCACGCCATGCGCTCACGACTCTCACTCATCCTGGCGACGGTGACGGCCTTCGCCGTGTTATTTGAATTCGCGCCCGTTTCAGAAGGACGCGGCGGCGGTGGTGGACGCAGTGGTGGAGGAGGCTCACGAAGTGGGGGCGGTGGAAGTGTGTCGCGGCCCTCAGGTGGCAGCAGCTACTCGCGTCCCTCGGGTGGCAGTGCGTCGCGACCTTCGGGCGGAAGTTCTTATCGGCCACCATCCGGCAACGTCTCGCGACCTTCGGGAGGAGGAAGTGTTTCGCGGCCCTCGAGCGGCAATGTTTCACGACCATCCGGTGGTGGAAGCGTTTCCAAGCCTTCGGGCAGCGTCTCTCGTCCCTCGGGCGGCAGTGCTTCACGGCCTTCGCAATTGCCCTCTAATGGCGGCGGCCGTGTCCCGTCCTCGCCGACGCAACGCCCTTCAAGCGGAGGTGGTTCCCTCAGTGGTGGTGCCTCACAGCTTCCATCAGGCAATCGTCCTTCGCAGTTGCCTAGCAAACCCAGCACGGGAATTGGCAGTGGATCTGGTAATCGCCCTTCGCAGCTCCCCGCTGATCGCCCCGGTGCAGGCGCGGGCAATAGACCATCGCAATTGCCCAGCAAACCCGACACGGGATCAGGTATCGCGAATCGACCCGACACCAAGCCCGGCCAGCGCCCGAGCACCGGCGACGTCGGCAATTTCCTCGGCATCGCCGGTGGTGCCGCGGCTGGTGGTGCTGTGGGCGGTGCGATTGCCAATCGTCCATCGCAACTCCCCGCTGAGCGGCCTGGCGTTGCCAACCGCCCTTCGCAACTCCCCGCAGAACGGCCCATGCGTCCCCAAGACCGCCCGAACTGGAGCGACTGGTCAGACAATCGTGGCGGCCAGTGGCAACAGCGCGTGGATAACTCGCACAACTCCTGGAACAACTGGCAGCAGAACAACCAGGTCCAGTTGAATAACTTCAACAACAATCAGGACCAGCGGTGGAATAACATCCATAATGCGCAAAACAACCGACAGAACTGGCGTGACCAGAATCGCGAAGACTGGCAGGATCACCGCAAGGAGATGTGGGATTATCGCGGCAACCGGGCCAATGAGGTTTGGGACAACGTTCGGGACTATCACAATCACTGCTTCGATGATCGCTGGTGGGGCAGATGCGGCTGGGGCTACGGTTGGGGCGGCGTCTATGTATCGAACCCATGGTGGTGGTGGGCACCGGCCACCATCGGCGCAGTCAGCTCGTTTGTCGACGCAATCACGCCCGACCCTGTCTACATCGATTACGGCATGACCGTGGTTTACGAGGGTGAAACGGTTTATGTGGACAATCAGCCGATTCCCTCCGCGCAATATACGCAGCCGATGATCGACCTGGCCGTAAATGTGGAGCAGCCGCCGCCGCCTTTGCCTCCAGAAGCTCCCGCGCCGGACGCACAGGCCACAGCAACACCGGCAGAAGAATGGATGCCACTTGGCGTCTATGCACTGACCCAGGAGGAGAAAGGCGACCCCGTCATGTTCCTCCAGATTTCGGTGAACCGTGCGGGCGTCATCAGCGGAGCCTACAACAACGAGCTCTCCGGCAACCAACGGCCCATTGCCGGTCAGGTGGATAAGGCCAGCCAGCGCGTTGCCTGGCGCATTGGTGAAAACAAAGACTCGATCTTCGAATCCACCCTTGGAAATCTCACACTGGACGTTTCACCGGTCGCCATCCACTTCGGAAAGGCGAACACGCAGACGTGGCTGCTCGTGCGTCTTCCTGAGCCCACCCCCGCCGGCCAGCCACAGAAACTTCCTGAAGCCCCGAAAGCACCGCCGCCGTTGCCGAAGAAAGCATGATCGTCCGGCCACCTACTCGCAAAAATTTCAAACTCCAAGCTGCTGCACCCGGCACACCCAGCGTTGCACTGAGCTGATAAAAAATGTTTTCACGTTTACTCCGCTGGTCAGGACGCGTTATTTTTTTCGTGGCCGTATTTCTTGTCTTGTTGTGGTGTTTTGGTGCCATCTGCTTCGACGGACCGTTCGCCAACGCGCGGTGGAACACGCTGCTGGCTTGTGGATGGGCAGTTGCCACGCTGGCGCTGCCGTTCTTCACCAAATCGAAAAAGGGCCGCTGGGGCATCCGTCTGGTTTGTTTGCTGATAGTCGTGATACCCTGGTCGCTCATCCGGCCATCGAACAATCGGGTCTGGATGCCGGAATACGCCCACGAGCCCCACGCCACGATCACAGAGGACGTGGTCACCATCGAGAACTTGCGCAACTTCGATTACCAGCCGGGCGGTGTTATCATCGAACGCTGGGAAACGCGCACCGTGCACTTGAGCAACCTGCGCGGCGCTGACCTGGTGCTGAACTTCTGGGGATCCGATCTCATGGCTCATCCCATCTTCACCTTTGACTTCGGAGCCGAAGGTCGTGTCGCCTTTTCCATCGAGACCCGGCGCGAGAAAGGCGAGGCCTCCAGCACGCTGGGCGGCCTTTATAAAAATTTTGATCTCATCTATCTCGCCTCCGACGAGCGTGATGTGATTCGTTTGCGCACCAACTACCGCTCAGA